>JAITBC010000208.1 GCA_031283785.1 Tannerella sp.
TATTTACTTATTTACTTATTTATGAATTCAAGGGTACTGTCTTAAATTATCAGGGAGAATTTTCCCATACGTACCCGTTTTTTTACTTTATCAAATCCCAATAAACTACATAACGCTGACGGTGTATTTTATAGATGGGTTCCAGCCTGACGTTATCGTCTGCTGCGATGAATACCAGTTTTTCCGTTTCGGAAGGCGCAATGTCTTGCGCCGGATTTTCCTTGTTTATTTTCAATCCGGTTTTCATAGTGGCCGGCACATGGTAATCATAAAAATAGCCGGAAATCTCGTGCTCGGCAGTATCGTGATCGGCATGAGGATCCAGAGCGGGTACTCCTTCCGTACCCATCGCGCCGGCCAGCACCAGCGGGCCGTACATGACTGCAATTTTATCCGGATTATCGTTGGCTTCGGCTATGTGCAGATACATGGGATAATCTATTTCCACCTTATCGCCGTCTTTCCATACTCTGTCCACCACAATATAACTCGACGGTATTTGCTTCACTGCCGCTTTTTTGCCGTTTACCCTGACGCTCACATTTTTTGTCCATTCAGGATAACGCAGATTCAGTGATAATTTCGCCGGGTTGTCCGTCCGGATTGTCAGCGCTACCCTGCCGTCTTCCGGGAAATTCGTTTCCTGGCGTACTTTTACTCCTTTTTCCTCCCAAGTCAGTTCGGACGGAATAAACAGGTTGACATATAAAGCGTTGCCGTTATGATAATAAACAGCCTCGCCGTATTTGGCATGATTTTCAAATCCTGTCCCGACGCAACACCAGAAGGAATGTTCGTGGGTGCTATATACTTTGTAAGCGCCCGGCAACAGGGGAAGGTAATAGCATACCATCCCGGTTTCGGGGTCTTGCTGCCCTAAAATGTGGTTGTATAAAGCGCGTTCGTAATAATCGGCATATTTCGGAAGGGCGTCCCAACAGAACAGGTGACGGGTCAGTTTCAACATGTTATACGTAATGCACGTTTCCTGCGTGTTGCCGGTCAGGTGTTTGGAAATACTGTCGGACGGAATAAAATGTTCACCTGCGCTGTTGCTGCCCGTACAATAAGTCTGGTGGTCGATTACCGTGTTCAAGAAGAAATCTGCTATTTGTTTCGAACGTTTGTCTGCGCTTAATTCATAGTGGCGTGCCTGGCCTATCACCTTCGGGATATATGTATTGACATGTTTTCCCTGCAGTACGTCCTGCCCCTCTGCCAGTGGATCTATCACTGCGTTATGGTAGAAAAAATCGCCCAGTTTTTTGTGTTCGGGATTCCCGGTTATCGAATACAGGTTATAAAAAGCGTCGTTGACGCCGCCAAATTCATTCTGGAGCATGACCGCCCTTTGCGTTTCGCTTAGCGGCGACAGTTTCCGGTACGCCCACGTTGCAGCCTTTAGTACAATATCCCATGCCTGTTGATTGTCTGCATACAGGTACTGGTCTGTCAATCCCGAATATATCTTGTGCAGGACATACCAGGGCGCCCAAACGTTCTGTCCGGCTATGTTCCGGTTGATAAATTCTTCGGGAAAAGCGCTGATATAGCCGTCAAGCCCGTTTCTTAAAAGGACGTCCTGCACTTCGGCCAGTCCGTTTACGAGACTGTCGGCCTTTATTTTGTAGCGCATATCTCCGGTGGTTGCATACAGGCAGGCCAGGGCGGAAAGAATATGGCCGGTCGTATGTCCGCGTATTTCATGATCGAGCGCTTCCCAGCCTCCCAGAGCTTTTTCCGGCGCCATCATTCCTGCTGAAACGCGGAAACTCTTCAGAAGCCGTTCGACGTCGAAAGACATTATCCATTGCGATCCGCGTTCCATATTCCGCTTGAACGGCGAATCGAGCAGTTTAACATCTTTCAGGTCGAAGCTGTAAGCCTTTATCTCAACCGGCAACGGTTGGGTTATTTTACCTTTGTGCTGGCCGGGATAAACGGACTGGGCGCTTAACGAGAGGCTGCATGACAGGATGAATAACAGTGTGTAAATTTTTTTACTCTTCATGATTTGTTCTGTTTTTAATTGTTGTGAATTATTCGGGTTTTATATTGTTTTGCAGTTCGGAAAGAACCAGGGCTGCCCGGTTCCGAAATTCCGCATAATCCGGGACATGCCGTTCCGATTCGACGTATTCCCGCACATACTTTCCGGCGTAAATGGCCGGATGGAATTGTAAATAAAAAGAAACATGACCTTATTTTCCATAATTTTTCGTGTTTAAAACATTTTATAAATCACTATTTAAGCAACCAAGTTTTATAACCCGCATCACCTCTGTTTCCTACAACATAATACGGGATAGCTGTTACAGGAACATCCACATCATTGTCTTTAGCCATGCCTGTTATTACATTTACGCCATTCAGCAAGTCTTTTTGATATACCAAATCAAATTGTGATGCTGTATTCAATTTCAGATTATCCAAATCTTTATTGTCGATTGATTCAAAGCAATAGATTAATGGGCCGGAAGCAAGCGTAACCATTTCTTTCAACTCTTTTACGTGTTCATTGGCTGTAATAATTCTTGGCTGCATTGGTAAAGAGAGTTCCAGTAAATCTCCTTTTTTCCATTTCCTTTTTATTGTTGCATACCCGTTCTCCAGTTTCAAATTCTGGACAATGCCGTTTACCGTTAATTTTATCTGCGGTTTCAGGTTGGACATATACAGGTCAAATGGATTTTCTTTTCCCTGCGCCCATCCGGGTATTCTGATTTTTACGGTAAATCGGGTTTCCTTTTCCGGATGAATATTTACCTTAATATTCCCTTTCCACGGATATTCGGTTTCCTGACTGATTTGTACCGGATTACCGTTCAGGCTGATCGTCGTCCGGCTACCGATGAACAGATTGATGTACAGGTTGTCGGCCTGTGAGGCATAAATATATCCGGGGACAGCCGAAACTATTTTCAGAAACATGGGAGGGCAGCAGGGACAGGGATGCCAGTCCCATCTTGAATGATGATGAGCGTTTAATGGGTTTTGATAAGTATATTTATCTCCGGAAAGAGATATTCCCGTCAAAACATTGTTATATAATGCCCGTTCAAATTCATCCATATACTTGGCGTCTGCGGTCAGCTCGTTCATTCTCTGGCTAAAAAAACCGGCGCCTACGGCAGCGCAAGTTTCCAGATAGGAGTCTGTCGGAAGAAAATAATCGGGACCGAATTTTTCTTCGCCGAATCCGGCGCCAACTCCTCCGGTAATACACATGCGCTTGCCTGTCATGTTGTCCCAAAGCTGTTTTATGGTTTGGACGTATTCAGGCGAATTATTTTCGAGTGCAACGGCGGTGATACCGGTAGCCAGAAGGGTTGCCCGTACAGCATGGCCTTCAATTGTTTTCTGTTCGAAAACAGAAATTGAATCCTGCGCATAATCACCCCAGCTTGGGCGTGTCCAGTCGCCGAATGCAGGGTCTTTGTATTTTTGCTCTCTAATCCAT
>JAITBC010000246.1 GCA_031283785.1 Tannerella sp.
GTATATTCGGTTCAATGGAAGCAATAATAAACAGGGAAAGAAGAACCGACGCAGGTATGAGACTGGCACTTGGCGAAAACAATGCTACATCGCCTATCATGAATTACTGGAACACTACAAGCGATGGAACACGCTCGGTTTATGCCGGAATACGTGACTGTAATACTTTTCTTGACAATATCGAAAAAGTCGAAGACCTGCCGCGTCCCGAAAAAGACCGCATGATAGCGGAAGCTAAATTGCTGAAAGCATATATGCACTTCCAGATGATTTGTTTCTACGGACCAATCTGTCCTCTGCGGACAAGCTCTCCGGTTGACGAATCGACACAGGGCGTCAGGGTTTACCGGGAAAAAATAGACGACTGTTTTCAGTATGTTCTTGATTTGGTGAACGAGGTGATAGAAAGTAATGCCCTGCCTCCGGTAATAAGTCTTCAAATGACCGAATTGGGACGATTTCCTCAGGCTGCCGCATATTTTATAAAAGCGAAAGTTTTGGTTTACTGGGCAAGTCCGCTTTTTAACGGTAATACCGATTATAATGATTTTCTCAATCATAAAGGAGAACCGTTTTTCAATCAGGCCTACAATGGCGACCGCTGGACTCAGGCTGCCGAAGCCTGTAAACAAGCTGTGGCATACTGTGAGGAAAACGAACGTTTTCAGCTGTGTGATACCGCTGATTACATCCCTGTAAAACGGCTGTCACCGGAATATCAAAGGATAGAAACACTGCGCGCTGCCGTTAACGATAGAACAAACAAAGAAACGGTATGGAGCGGCACGGCTCATATTTCCAGGAATCTGGGGGAACGTATGCCAAGATTTGAATCCTATACAAGCAGTCCACCTACAACAGGACGCTGGAGTATCCCTCTGCAATCGGTTGAACTATTTTATTCAAGTAATGGAGTACCTATCAATGAAGATAAAGACTGGCTAAACGGAGCTGACAAAAAATATGAAAACCGTTTTAAGCCGCGTATGGGTGACGAAACACACAAACAATGGATACAGCTTGGCGAACAGTCTGCTTCCATGAATTTCGATCGTGAATTGCGTTTCTACTCATCTTTGGGATTCGACAGGGGTAAATGGTATGGCAATTCGTATAATAACACGCCTGATAATGAACTGGACTGTTTATTTCCAAGAGCACGATATGGGGAAGTTTCGTCTGTTGCAGCTTCGGATCAATACAATGCCACAGGCTATTGGCCTAAAAAATTAGTTAATCTCTACTCTTTTTATTCAGATCGAAACACTTTCAACTCTGTTAGCAGACCATGGCCCGAAATGCGGTATGCCGATTTACTTCTGCTCGCAGCCGAAGCGTTTAACGAGTCAAAATCACAGCCCGACGACGAAGTGTACAGGTATATCGATCAGGTTCGCAAACGTGCAGGGCTTGAAGGCGTAGTGGACAGTTGGAGCAAATATGCCGAAAATTCCGGCAAACCGGGTACAAAAAGCGGAATGCGTTCAATCATACAGAGGGAACGGAATATTGAACTTGCATTCGAAGGACAATACCATTGGGACTGTCGCAGGTGGAAAACCGCTCCAGCCGAACTCAACAGGCTTATTCAGGGATGGACGGTAACTGAATCAAGTGTGGATGCATATTATCAGGTGTTTACTGTTTATACGCAGAAATTCTCGTTACGCGATTATTTTATGCCTGTTCCCGAAAGCGATATGATTAATAACCCACAGCTAATACAAAACCCGGGATATTAGGAGTTAAGAACTAAAAGTTAATAACTAAGAGTTAATAATTATGATTAAAGTTAAAAATATTATAAAAATGAAAACAGTATATTTTTATTTAAGTGTTTTAAGTACCGTATTTATGTGCTTTTCATGTACGGAAAAAGAAATGGGACCAATCAGCGAAAGTTCGGGGAAACCGGGACAGGTTGAAATTCTTGATACAATCACCGTTCCCGGAGGCGTCACCATTAACTACAAAATACCGCCAATCAACGATATTATAGAAATCAAGGCGGTATATACACTAACGAACGGACAAAAGCGTGAATCCTCGTCTTCGTTCTATACGAATTTTATGACAATTGAGGGCTATAATGATACTCTCGAACACGAAGCGCTGATATATACGATTAATCGTGCCCGCGAAATATCTGACCCTGTATCTGTAAAATTCCGTCCGGGAGAATCATCTTTGAATAAAACGGTAAAATCAATGCAAATTGCCGAAGATTTCGGAGGAGTTAATTTCAACTGGAGAAATCCGGATAAAACAACACTGATTTTCGAATTTTACACGGAAAATGGACAGGGCGAAATGGTAACCCTGAATATCTTTTCTTCGAAAACCGATTCGACGAATATCTCGTTTCGCGGATATGATACCATACCGCATAAATTCGCAGTAAGTATCCACGACAATTTCGGAAATTCGTCGGGAATAATTTATCCGGAAGGAGGATATATCACCCCCTTATATGAAATAAAATTAGACAAGAAGATTCAGAAGATACTGAATCTTGCAGGTGATACAGACTGGCAGCAGTGGGGACAGAGAAATGAAAGTATTATTGACGACATTCCAGCTACACATGCACATACTGGAAATAATGTAGTACCAGGGGCTTCCATTACGTTGGATATTGGGGAAAAAGCAAAATTAAGCCGCATTCTGTATCATCAGATACCCGATAATCGCAGATATAATTATGGTAATCTCCGTATTTTTGAAATATATAGCAGCGATGACGAAAGTGATAACCCAAGCGGAGACTGGAGTACATGGACACTCCGTATGACATGTACCGTGATTAAACCATCGGGAGCTCCTGTAGGAACAAATACAGCAGAAGACCTACTTATGGTAGATAAGGGACACGAATTTGCGTTTCCTATTGATATGCCGCCGGTGAGGTATCTTCGTTTCAGAGTTCTGGAAACTTGGGCTATAAGTGACAGATATGCGTTCATTGGAGAAATGACTACTTATGGTATTTATGCGAAATGATAAATTGTATAATGATTAAATTATAATAATGATGAATAGATTATTGAAATTTATAGTGATAATAGTGGGCACATGTTTTTCGTGCAACGATATGATGGACGTACATCAGAAATATCTTGAGGGAGGAGAAAAAATCTATGCTCCCAAAGTAGATTCCCTCTATTTTTTTAACGGGAAAGAAAGGGTTCTGATGCAGTTCTGGCTGCTCGAAGCGCCGAATGTACGTTCGGTGGACGTACTCTGGAACAATTATGCAGATTCGCTGATTGTTCCGGTAACGCCTTCTGCGGGTTTGGACAGTATGGCGGTATATATTCCGTTGCCCAAAGAAAGAGCATATACGTTATACGTCCGGACTACTGATATTTTCGGAAATCATTCGCTCAGCGAAATGGGCTCGGCTACGTCTTACGGAGCAATATACGAAAGCGCCCTTGTAAACAGGAGAGTTAAAAGCGCCGAAACAAGAATAACGGATGTTTCTTCCCTTTCTACAATTAAATGGTACGGAATCATAGACGATTATGTTTGTTCGGAAATCCGTTACACCGATGTAAACAATATGGCGCAGACTGTCAGGGTATCTGCTAACGAAGAGTCCACGACTGTTCCCGATGATGCAAAGGACGGTTCGATTTATGAATATCGCACGCTTTATATGCCGCCCAATTCGATAGATACGTTCCATACTGCATGGGAAGTTTTAGAATTTACAACTGTGGAAAGTACGCCGTTCAATGGACCGCATATCCTCTCTGCCGCCGCTCCCTGCATAATTCAGGCAAGAGATTTCGACTTTGGCGGAGAAGGACTTGCGTTTCACGACGATAACAGCAATTCGAGCGGACAAAACTACAGAGCGTCAAACGGCGACACAAAGGGTGGTGATAATGTGGATCTTGAAGGCAACATCGGATGGGTTAATGCAGGCGAATGGCAGGTATATACTGTGGAAGTACAGGATGACGGTCTCTACAGGTTAGATGTGTATTTGTCGGTAAGCAGCGGCGGTGGCGGTTCGTTTGCTTACTCGATAGACGGAGAGAAAAGCGCAACAGTGACGGCGCCCAATAACGGCAGCTTGAACGACTGGCGCTGGGTTTTCGACAGGTATCCCGAACTGGCTTCGCAACAGCCGGCTTTCCAGTTGTCGAAAGGAAAACACAAAGTCAGGTTTACCGCTGAGACCGGAGGATTTAATGTAATGAGTCACAGGTTTATTAATGCAAACACCATTATTGTGACTGACCCCGATGGCAAAGAACAGGGCGAGTATTTAGTTGGAGAGACACTGCAGCTTAATGCAGCAGGGCCAGGTTCAATAACATGGTCGTCGGACAACACAGGCGTCGCTACCGTGGATGCCTCCGGACTTGTAACGGTTGTCGGTGCGGGTACTGCCACCATCACTGCTGCCGCAGGCTCGTATAACGATACTTACGTCATTACTTCTCGCTTGCCTTTAGACTTAGGCAATGCTACAGGACACTGGAAATTCGACGACGAAAACAGTCCCGGCAAGGCGACAAAAGGAAGCGATCTGGAGCTTCCGGAAAACTACATTTATGTGAACGGTATTTCCGCTTCCGACAGGGCTGTGCATGTAAACTCGGGATCATTCAAATGGAATCACAACCTGACCGGCGATGCGCTCAAGGCTTACACAGTCATGGTAGACGCCAGGGTTCCCTCAATTCCCGACAGAGAGTATTACAGCATTACTGAAATTAATGGCGGACTCAGTCTGCACTTCAGGTACAGATCACCCGAGGGACTGTGGGTTGGTGTCGCTTATACGACAGTGACTGCCATACTGGCACAGCCATCGTCTCATGGCGAAGAACCCTGGATAAGGACAGTGATTACAGTAAAACCCGCAGAAAACTCGGGAGAGTCCACAGTCACCGTGTATGCGGACGGGCAGTTAAAAGGGTCTGCGAACAAGTCTTCGGATAACGTTTCCTTAATAGAAGGCTCGCCCTTAGGCTGGCTGCTTGGGAATACTGCAAGCGGAAACAGTTTTGTCTACTCGGTATCGGCTGTTGCATTCTGGGATCACATACTGACCGATGCCGAAATTGCAGCTCTCGGCGTCGCCGAATAATGTGATGAATGAATAAATGAATTGAGTATGTGTCCGAACCGCGATTTCAATTACGAAATGAAATTCGACGAAGTCAATTACGAATTACGGCGCGTGTTCGGACATCTCTCAATTCTTAAATGTTTAAATAGAATATAAACAAATAAAACGTTTTAATATTATGGACTATTTTTTAATAGACAACAATTTGACTCCTGACCCTAACGATCAGGTAGCCATTCCGGCAAATATCCGTTCATATACCGATGAACAGATTA
>JAITBC010000274.1 GCA_031283785.1 Tannerella sp.
TCTTTGTGCATGTATTTGCCGTCTGAAAATTCGAATGCGCTTATTGCGGAGCGATAATAATCTTTCAGGTCGTTCTGAAGTTTAAGCAGGCGTTCGACGACCGACTGCAGGTATTCGATATTGAACGGTTTAATGATATACGCTTCCGCTCCGGCGGCGATTCCTTCCGTCTGTTCTTCCGGGGTGTTTTTAGCCGATATTAATATGAAAGGTATATGAGCGGTTCGTTTGTCGGCTTTGATTTGTTTCATCATAGAGATGCCGTCGAGTTCGGGCATCATGATGTCGGAGATGATCACTTGAGGGTGTATCGTTTCCAGGATACTGTTTACCGACAGTGGATTTTCAATCGAAATGACGTTATATTTATCTTTCATTATTTCAGATATAAACCAGCGCATTTCCGGGTCGTCGTCAATGACGAAGACGGTTACTTTAGCCTGTTCGGTCATGTTTTTCATATCCTTTTCGTTTTTTCGCGGCAAAGGTGACGACGGGGAGAATGTCGGCGGTGTCGGTATCTTACCATCCTGTATGTTCCATGTATTTTGTTCGTTCGACGCCGTCGCTTCCTTATGAGGAAGAATGACCCGAAATTCGGTATATTCGTCGGGAATGCTTTTTACATCTATCATTCCGTCCAATAGCTTCACCATGTTGTAGCAAATAGCCAGTCCCAGCCCATTTCTTGCGAAAAAGCCTTTTTGCGTCTGCTTTTCGAGGTTCTCCAGGATGTGATACCGGTCAAAGATGTGCGGTATATCTTTTTCCCGGATACCTTTTCCGGTATTATACACGAAGAGCGTCAGGCGCTCATTTTCTTTGTGGATGAGACATGTTATCCGGCCTTCGTCAGGGGTATATTTGAAGGCGTTTGACAAGAGGTTGGTAAGGATTTTAGTGATGCAACTCTTGTCCGAATTCCAGAACAAATCGTGTTCGATGTCACATTGAAAATGAATATTTTTCGATTCGGCCAGCTCGGAGAATGAATCGATGATGCCGTTTGACAGTTCCGTAATGTTCAACGGTTCGATAAGACAGGCCTTGTGTCCGGTTTCGATCCTGCGAAATTCGATAAGTTCCTGTATTAAAGAGTATAACCGCTCGGTGTTTTTCATAATCATAGTTGCATATTTCTTGATGAAACCGTCGGCCTTTTCGTATGAGATAATGCGGTTGCAAGGCCCGTAAATTAACGTCAGAGGAGTAGAAAACTCGTGCGTTATGTTCGTAAAAAAGCGCAGTTTGGATTCGTAAATTTCTTCTTTTTGCTGCCTGTGCATCTTTTCGATGATGATTTCGCGTTTGCGCCGGTATCTTTTCCTTATCAGCTGCACGGAGGTGAAGAGGGTCAGCAGCGCCAGCAGGATGTAGACGGCGTAAGCCCCCGTCGTCAGGTACCATGGCGGGAGTATGACGATCGGCAGCGAGTAGACGTCGGTTACGACGTCGCCATTGTCGCATTTGACGTGCAGGGTGTATTTTCCCGGCGAGATATTCGTGAAATTCGCATCGCCGGAGTTGCCGTTTTCAATCCAGACGGAACTGAAATTTTCCAGATTGTATGAATACCGGCAATTTTGTCCGTTTATGTAGTCAGGTGCAATAAAAGATATGGAGAAAAAATTCTGGTCGTATTTTAGCCGGAGGAATTTTTTGCCTTTTTGAGTATGGATGAAATCATTAAAATTTTGTTTCTTATCGTATATCTTGAGGCCGGTAAAAAATATGCTGGGGACAAATTCCTTTTTTGTGTATTCGTCGGGCGAGATGATGACGAAGCCGTTGATACCGCCGAAAAATAAAGCGCCTGTCTTTTCGTCTTTCATAAAAGCCCCGTCGCTAAATTCAAAAACGTGAAGTCCGCTTTTATGGTTATATTGACGGAACTTCTCGCTTTCGGCGTCGAATTGTACAAGTCCGTCGTTTGTGCTTATCCACAGGTATCCCCTGTCGTCTTCCAGAATCCCGTGAATGGTATTGTTGGGGAGGCCTTCTATTTCGTTATAGCTGACAAACGAAGTCTCGTTCGTTTCGGGATGGAAGTCCGTTAACTTTAGTATGCCGAAGCTTGTTCCGACCCAGATGTTTCCTTTGCCGTCCCTGTTGATGTTCAGTACATCGTTGATGGTATGAACGCCGTTCCCGGGAAATTTCACGGTGGCGAATGTTTCGCTGTTCACATTGAGTCTCTTCAATCCGGAGCCTCTGTTGCCGAACCAGATAATACTGTCGTTCTCCCGGCATGCGGTAAAAAAGAAATTGTACGACATCTCATCTTTTTCAAACGTAAAGCGTTTTATGGATTTTATTGCCGGTTCGTCATCCCTGCCCGTAAGGATCACCCTGTAAATACCCGAACCTACGGATGCCAGCCAGAGGGTGGTGTCGTTTATTTCGCAGATATTGTGGACGAAATATATCTGTTCTGTGGAAGACAGAGGGTAGTCGGAGCGCAATTTTTTAATTTTTTTCTCCCTGTATGAATAATAATTCAGGCCAGGCCCGTCATTCCCTATCCACAGGATGTTGCGCCGGCTACCGGCAATCGCATAAATGGAATTATTGTTCAGCAGGCTGTTTGATGTTGTAAAGTGCGCGATCTTTTCCGTATGCATGTTGTCGTCGACCTCAAAATCGCTTATGATCAGTACGCCGTCGTCTTTCGTTCCTATCCACAGGTTTTGCCGGTGATCCGAAAATAATGCCCGCACCGGCTTTTGTATGGAGAACTGCAGATTTTCGAACGTGAACGACCGGAACGAGAACATGTCTCTTGTGTACATATACAGCCCCTGTCCGTCGGTCCCTATCCATATAATATCCTGTTCGTCATCTTTGTGCAGGCAAAAGACGCCGCAATAAATGCCGATATTTTCCACTTCGTATCCGGCGGTATTTTCGGGCGTATATTTGATTCGTACCACGCCGTTTGTCTGGAAAGCGACCAGGTAATCGTCATGATCCTTGACGATAGAAGATACGACGCCGCGTTCCTCGACTTCTTTTCTAAGATTCAGGATGAAGTTTTCCTTATGCGATGTCGCATCCATTTCGAACAGGGAATAATTCCCGTCAATGAAATAGATGTTGTTGTTTTCGAGAAAAGCAAAGAGAATCCCGCAGTCGTGAACGAAATCGTCAATCTGTGTTAAAACGGGCTGCTCTGCCCCGAACGATATCCGTATCCTGTGAACGACACCTTTATTGGTAATAATCCATAATACGTTCGAACTGTCGATGAATATCTTACGGATATCGTCTTTTACGATATCGGGATGTTCGACAGGGAAAAACTTTTTGCAGTCACGTTTATAATAATGTATGGTATTGTTTTCTTTTATGACGAAAATTTCGTTTCCGGATGTCTTCGTACCGTAATAGATTCCTTCAAATTCGTCGAATCTGTCGATTTCCTGCGTGTTTTTGTCATAGCGGTTCAGGCCGTGATTCGTGTTTATCCAGATAATATTGTCATCACCCTCCCACACATCTTCGATAAGATTGCCCGACAGCGAGCCGCGTGGATTTATTTCCGGCTTGAATACCGTTATCTCGGCTCCGTTATACATGTTTAACCCATCGGCCGTACCGATCCAGACAAAACGTTCGTTATCCTGACAAATCGACAGGATGGCGCTGTTCGACAGTCCTTCTTTGTTGGACAGCTGACGTAAATTGTATGCATATACGGCTGACGTCAGAAAAAAAAATACGATTAACAGGCCTGTTTTCCCTGTTTGTCTTTCCTGCCGTGCAGGATGGTTTCTACGATTCATGCTATCTTTATAGTGTAAGGATCTATATTGAATAATAACAATGCAAAGTTAGCATTAAATTATCAAATTACACATAAAACTTTTTTCATTCGTATGCGCTTGGGAATCCGTGATTTTTATGTATTTTTGTCGGTGCTTTCTTTCAAACGGCAAGCGCAGGCTAACTTAAAATTATATTTTTATGTTCGGTAAAGAGACTTATATAAATCGTCGGGCGGCGTTGAAAAAAACGTTGGGTTCCGGCCTGTTGCTTTTTATTGGTAATGATGAGGCCGGATGCAATTATGCCGGTAATACGTATCCTTATCGCCAGGATTCTGCTTTCCTGTATTTTTTCGGTCAGCCGTATGCCGGATTATCGGCAGTAATAGATATTGACGATGACCGCGAAATCATATTCGGCGATGAATTGACGATGGACGATATCATATGGATGGGTATTCAACCCACGCTTAGGGAGAAATGTTCTTCGGCAGGGATCGGCGAGCTTATGCCTTCGGGCGCCGTCGCGGATTATCTGAAAAAAGCGCAGCAGAAAGGCCGTGTGATACGTTATCTGCCTTCCTACCGTCCGGAACATACGCTGAAGTTATGGAACTGGCTCAATATCCGTCCGGGCGAAGAGCAGTTTTCAGTCGATTTCGTGAAAGCTGTCGTGAATATGCGTAATTATAAGACGGAGGAAGAAATTGCGGAAATAGAAAAAGCCTGTCTTGTCACGGCGGATATGCATTTAGCGGCAATGTGCGCGATACTTCCCGGTGTTCACGAATATGAAGTTGTCGCTGCAATAACGTCGGTTGCCGGGTCGAACAATTGCGGATTATCTTTTCCGGTAATAGCTACAGTAAACGGTCAGACGCTCCATAATCATTATCATGGGAACGCGGTTAAAAGCGGCGATTTGTTTCTGGTCGATGCAGGCGCTGAAACGGAAACGGGTTATGCCGGCGACATGTCTTCTACGACGCCGTCCGACCATCGGTTTACTGCACGGCAGCGCGATATATATAGAATACAAACGGCTATGCACGATGCATCGGTTGCAGCGCTTCGTCCCGGCGTTGCGTTCGAGGAGGTATATGATGTCTCCGCAAAAATAATGATAGAAGGATTGAAAAGTTTGGGCTTGATGCACGGTGATACGGAAAACGCTTTGATTACGGGAGCTTACGCATTGTTTTATCCTCACGGCCTCGGCCATATGATGGGGCTTGACGTACATGATATGGAAAATCTTGGCGAAGTATATGTCGGTTATGACGGCCGTCCTAAAAGCAGGCAATTCGGTCGTGCATCCCTTCGCCTCGCCCGTAAATTAGAGCCCGGATTTGTGCATACGGTTGAACCGGGTATATATTTTATACCCGAACTCATCGATCAGTGGAAATCCGCTAAAAAGTTTGCCGATTTCATAAATTACGATAAAGTTGAAACGTATAAAGATTTTGGGGGCATACGTAATGAGGAAGATTACCTGATTACCGAAACCGGAGCCCGCCTTTTGGGGAAACGCATACCGCGAACCGTTGAAGAAGTAGAGGCCTTTCGGTATTAGTATGGGCAAATGCGGGCACGCGCGGAGCGCCCTCTCAAAGGAGAGGGGGGGCATGTTCAAAAACATCTTATGTATGCCGATGAAAAGCAGTTGTAAAGGCAGTCTTTCATTCCGTGTTTATATCTGAATGAAATTATGTTATTTCTGTATTCGTAATTTAGTTTGACGCGCAGTTGCAGCGGACGGTCGCCATTGTTTTTATATCCGTAAAAGCCGGCAATATCGGCGTTAACGGTAAAATTCTTATGTGTGCCGCTAATGCCGGCAGAATAGAGGACTGCATCGTTTTGTCTGTGTATGATGTCGTTTGTCATCCAGCAATAAAAGCCGGCAAGTCCATGTATGCGCAAATAAGATGAATGAGTATGATTCTTATATAAATAGCGTCCGGCATTCAGGTTAAACCAATATGTTGCCGCATCGGTATAACGCGCATCCGCCAGCCTGTTGCCGCTTGCGGTTTTAAGAGAGGCTTCCAGCATGATATCCGCCCGTTTATCATCTCTTAGCAGTTGATAAAAAGAACTTATAATGACATCTCCGTATGCGCCGGCATCCCAGTAACGACCTGCGGCATGTCGTTCTTCGACGGTTTTTTCCGTCATATTATAATATTCGTATATCACACCGCAGATTTCCAGTCCTGCACGGCCTTCCGCTACAGGAACAAAAAGTCTCGCATAAACGTCTTTGGTGCGGTCTCCTTTATATTCATGATATTCCCCCCTTAATTCCGCTTCCCGTCGCGTTCCGAGGCGTCCGCTACGTAATTCCGGCAGAGGAAACGCGTTAGGGCCGAAATATCGTGGCGAATACAGCAAATATTTCAGCTCCTCGTGCCAGTCGGCATCTTGCGCCTGCCCGTCGTTGATCGTGAAAAATGGTGTTATGATAATGAAAAGCAGATATGTTATTTTTTTTTCAAAAGTCATTTTGCAGTTATTATTGGCGTATATTACGATTGCTTTCGGCCGGCAAATATACGAATTTGTCAATAAATATTTGTCAATAAAACAGAAAAAACATATCGTATGCAGCGTTTTTGCTGATGGTTACATCATTAAATAAAGAGCCGGAAGAAATGATAAATAACAAGTTGATATGTTAAATATCATGCAAATGAATGTTCGTAATAAAATAATATGTATATTTGTATCGGAGAAAAAGTTTTTTTCCGGAAATATTTGACATTAGTATGATTTGACCGGGATAGCGGAAATTGATGATCGTAAGGTTTGCGGTTTGCAAATTATAAATGGATTCTAATAAATGGAATAAATGATGAAATAATTAAACCATTACTTTAAGAGATTGTCTAATTCCTGGAATTGAATATAAATTTTTAGATTAAAATAAATTAGAGGAGGAACAGAAATGAAAACAAAAAAATTAACTTCCGTTTTAGTAATGTGTACGATGACCATCGGTGCATTTTCACAGGAGGAATTTGTGGATGATGTTTATTTCTCTTCAGGTAAGAGTAAAAGCAATAAAAACACAAAAAATGAAATTGTGCCGGCCACTTCTCCCGATCGTGGGGGGCGTTCGATATCGTCTGCCGCATCTTCAACAGGCAATATGGATGTAGATGCATACAACCGCCGTTATTCAGCTTATGATGCGGCTGAAGATTTTACGGATGACGCTTATGATACATATGCTCCGGAAGATACGATTCCCGCCGATGTACGCAGGTCAGACCTTGAGTATACGGAACGTATTATCCGATATCATTCTCCGAGTAAGATAACGATATCCGGTTCGGATAATGTGAATCTTTATCTGAGCGACGGTTACTATGCGTATGATTATGATACATATGACGAAGGCGTTGATGTAAATATTAACATTGGGAACGGCTACGGCTGGGGCTACGATCCGTGGTTATACAATTCCTGGTATTATCCGTGGTACAGTTCGTACTGGTATCGTCCTTATCGTTGGGGATGGGGCTATTATGGCGGGGGAGGCTATTATGCCGGCTGGTATTCGCCGTGGTATTCCGACTGGTACGGAGGAGGGTACTATGGTGGTTGGGGCGGTTATTACGGCGGAGGCGGTTATTACGGCGATTATTGGCATCACAATCATTATGACAGACCGTACTACCGCAATCAATATGGGCGTGCAGCAACAGGTGGTTCCCGTTCAGGCGGGCGTTATGCAAGCGGGTACCGTTCGTCGGGTTCGCGTTCGGCCGTATCCTCGTCGAACCGGAGTTCCGCCGTACGTTCATCAGCCGGAAGTTCATCGATACGCTCCGAAGGCCGGAGTTCTGCCAATCGTTCACTGAGCAGAAGTTCTTCCGTACGAAGTGCGGACGGTAATTCCCGGCGCAGTACGTCTTTAAGAGAAAGTACGACATCGAGAGGAACGACAGGAGGGAGTTCCGAGAGAGTAAGCACGTCGGGCAGCCGTTCGACAAACAGTTCTGCGGCAACAACAAATACAACGGATCGAGTAGTCACAAATAGAGGCACAACCTCGTCTTCCACGTCTTCGGATGCAAATGTTACAAGGTCGGTTCGTACGCGTAGCACTTCAGGCAATACGACAACTTCGGGAAATAACCGTTCTTCGTCCGTGAGCCGGAGTTCTTCGAGCAGCAGTAACAGTAACAGTAACAGTAACAGTAGCAGTAGCAGTAACAGTAGCAGTAGCAATAGCAATAGCAGTACTCGCAGCTATTCGTCACCAAGCAGCAGTCGCTCGTCAAGCAGTTCAAGTTATTCATCCGGTTCGTCAAGCCGTTCGAGTGGGAGCAGTTCCGGTAGTAGCGGCGTTAGTCGCTCAGGGAGTAGTGGCGGCAGTAGCCGTTCGGGTGGCCGCAGCAGATAAAAGAGATTAATAAGTTGAAAATAAAATCAATCAAAAGGGGGGAGTGCTAAAATGCTCCCCCTACTGATAAAAAAACAGAAGATGATGAAAAAAACAGGTTTATTCATATGTATATTATTGCTGATATGTAATATTGAGTTGTTTGCCCAAGGTAATGAGATTGACGCATATATTCTTTCCAATACGGAATTAAGCGGAACGGCACGTTCTGTTGCTATGGCCGGTGCATTCGGATCTTTGGGCGGAGACATCTCCGTTATTTCACATAATCCGGCAGGCTTAGGGATATATCGCAGTTCGGAAATCTCAGGAACTATGGATCTTTCCACAAATAAGACCTCTACAAATTGGGACAATATTAGCTGGGATCAGAATAAGACGCGCTTTACACTCTCTAATTTCGGTTTTGAACTTTATTTTCCTACAAGTTCGGATGGTGTCCCGAACTGGAATCTCGGTTTTTCATATAACAGGGTAAAAAATTTCAACCGAAAATACGGGATGTCAAATAATGGGCTTGATTTTTCCATGGCCGACTATGTGGCGTGGCGTGCATCTAATGCCTTTGGACATGGCCGGGGCATACCTGAAGATGATCTGAAATATATAGAAGGCGTTTACGATCCGTTTGATAACAGAGCGTTAGCGGGACATTGGTTGCCGGTTTTGGGTTATGAATCGGGAATGTATGGGAATATGGTTGGAGAGGATGGCTTATATCACAGCGCTTTTGGGAAAAAGACGGGAAATGATTGGAATATACATTCGCCGAATCAAATGCGTTTATCTGTGAATGAGAGCGGACAGATGGGTGAATATAACGTAGGATTCGGCATGAATATATCCAACTTTTTATTTCTTGGAGCTTCGCTTTCGATGACGGATATTAAGTATAAGTACAGCTCTTTTTATGAAGAATATTTTGTGTATGATAATACAAAAAATGATGAGCTGTATCTGGAAAACCGGCTGAATACGGAAGGGTCTGCCGTGTCCGTTAATGTCGGGGCTATCATCAACATGCAGATATTGAGATTGGGTGTCGCCTATAATTCTCCGCGTTGGTATAATATGACGGACTATTATGACGCGCGCGCAAGGACATATATTAATGGATATCCAACGCCGGAATTTAATGCATTCGTCCCGGAAAATTCTTATTCGGAATACAAGTTCAGCACGCCGGGGAAATGGCTTTTCAGCGGTTCCGTTATATTGGGGACTTCGGCGCTGATAAGTGCGGACTATGAGCTTGTGAATTATAAGGATATGTATTTCTCTTCGAGGGATGAATACGGAGATGGAGTTAACTATGATGCGAATGGATATATTGATGATGATTATACCTGGTCGAAAACGTTAAAAGCAGGGGTAGAAGTGAAGGTTACTTCGCAGTTTGCCGTGCGTGCCGGTTATATGATGCAGACTTCGCCTGTGCGCGAAGCGCTTTCGAATAATGACGTTGAAGTTCTTCCTGCAGGTACTATCCCGCATTTTACCGTGACCTCGAAGCCGACGAATTATTATACCGCAGGTCTGGGATATCGCTTTACACCTAATTTTTATATGGATATGGCGTGTGTATACCGTCAGGAAAAATCTGATGCATACGCCTTTTCCAATACATATAATGAGGCGGGAACGGCAGCCGATGTTGTTTCCAAGCCGGCTACGCTTCAGTCGAATACAACCCGTATAGTGCTGACGTTAGGATATAAGTTTTAATGCTGTTTTTTAGAATTTGTACCGGAAAAGCGGGGGTTTGTACAACGATCCCCGCCTTCTTGTACATTTATACAAAAAAAGAACAATTTATTTGCATGTTCGTATAAATGTATTTATCTTTGCGCTGATAAAAAATATGTTCAACTTTTAAAACGATTTGCCTATAGCATACACATTACTTCGAACCAATAGAATTAAAGTAATGGAAAATTTAAGAAAGATGACCGATGAAGCATTGGTCGAATTGTATGCGCATGGGAATAATTCCGCATTTGATGTTTTGTTGAACAGATACGAAAAAAGTATCCACTCTTATATCTTCTACATAGTTCGTAACCGGGATCTTACAGAAGATATTTTTCAGGAAACATTCCTCAAGGTGATTATGACTATTAAACAGGGCCGTTATACGGATAACGGCAAGTTCAAAGCTTGGATTATGCGGATCGCACATAATCTTATCATTGATAATTTCCGTCAGGAACGTAACGAAAATACGATATCCAATGACGAAGTAGAAATTGATTTGCTTAACGATATGAAACTGTGTGAATCGAATATCGAAGATGAAATGTTGCAGGAACAGGTTTATCTGGATGTGAAAAAACTCGTGAAACACCTGCCCGACAATCAGCGCGAAGTGCTTGAGATGCGTTATTATCGGGATATGAGTTTCAAAGAAATAGCGGATGTCACGGGAGTAAGTATAAATACAGCGCTCGGACGTATGCGTTATGCGATTCTTAATATGCGTCGTATGGCAGAAGAACACCATATCGAATTGTCGTTCGCATAAATTTTTTCAGGAAAAAAATACAGTCCGTATACAATAATATTTTGTTGCAGGCGTTTTTATTACAGATACATAATAAAAACAGTGCCTATGATAAATTTTACACCGGATGTTATTACAACTGAAGAAAAAATGGAGAAAGTCACATTATCCGGGCCACGTGCCGAGACTTTGATGCTGATTCGTTATTTTGCGCGTACTTATGAATATGAGCCGGAGCAAAAACGGAAAGAAAGGGAATCATTAGTAAATTAATCTTGTAGAAAAGGCGCTTGCAAAAGCGCCTTTTCTACAAAAAAACATGTATATTTGCGGAAATAAAAATACGTGATAGATGAGAAATCATAAAATAGCCCCCTCGTTATTATCCGCAGATTTTCTGCGGTTGCAGCAGCAGATAGAGATGATAAACGCAAGTGATGCGGATTGGTTGCATATCGATGTAATGGACGGCGTGTTCGTTCCTAATATATCGTTCGGATTCCCGGTTATGGAAGCTGTCCGTACGATATGTAAGAAACCGTTAGACGTCCATCTTATGATTGTCGAGCCGCAGAAATTTATCAGGGAGGTAGCCGCTTCGGGAGCGTATATGATGAATGTGCATTATGAAGCATGTACGCACCTGCACCGTACGGTATATGCCATCAAAGATGCGGGAATGAAAGCGGCTGTTACGCTTAACCCGCATACTCCTGCAGAACAGTTGGAAGATATCGTTGCAGATGTGGATATGGTACTGTTGATGTCGGTTAATCCGGGTTTTGGAGCGCAGAAATTTATAGAACATACCGTCAATAAGACGGCAAGACTTAAACATATGATATCGTCGAAGGGGTTACAGACGCTTATAGAGGTGGACGGCGGTGTAAATCTCGATACGGGAAAACGTTTGCTGGCCGCCGGTGCGGATGTGCTTGTCGCCGGAAACTTTGTTTTCAAGTCGAAAAATCCTGTCGAAACCATAAAAGAATTGAAAATGCTTTGACCATGAACGATGTGAATAGCCGATCATAAATACGCGATGATGAAGTAAACACAAGAATAAAGATTACCGGATAATGGGCTATGGCGAAGAATCACTAATAAACGAAATACGGAAGCGTCCACTCGTCAGGCCGCTTATCTTTTGGATAACAGGAACGATTCTTCAGATATGTTTCCCGTTACAGACGCTTTCGATCCTGCTTTTCATCGGCGTGCTTATTTTTGTGCCGGTATCGTTTTTCGTTTCAGGGAAATCATCCGATTATCGGAGCCGTTGGATATGGGGCGTAATCTTTGCCGCCCTTCTTGTGTTTCTTTCCATACAGCGCATGTCGCTTGCCGAGCAGCAGGCAGGACGCACAACGGAACAGAGTGTGCTGCAGAAAAAAGCCGGTGAATTTCAGGAGTGGATGGTGGGAAAACTTGATAAACTTCATATTTCGGATGAAGAAAAAGCGGTGCTTGCAACTTTGACGCTTAACTACCGGCGAAACATGTCGCGGAATGTAAGGATGCGATTTTCGGTGGCCGGCTTGTCGCATTTGCTCTCTGTAAGCGGCTTTCATGTCGGTATCATAGCGATGTTTATCAGCCTGATGCTGTTCTTTATGCCGGAACGGATTCGGCATGTATTCACAATACTTTTTATATGGATGTTTACGTATACGACAGGCCTTGCAACAGCAGCAGTGCGGGCTGCCGTTATGATTAGCATCTATCTGACCGGGAAGATTCTTGGCAGGAGGCCGGATAAATATAACACGCTGGCCGGGGCGGCATTCTGTATGCTTGTTTACAATCCGTTCTATTTGTTTGACATCGGTTTTCAACTGAGTTATATGGCCGTGTTTTTTATATTATACCTTCAACCCCGGTTGAGTGGATTGCTGGAAGTGAAGAATCCGATGCTGGCTTCGCCCTGGAACACATTGACGTTAACGGTCGCGGCGCAGACAGGGACGGTCTTCCTGTGTTTCTATTACTTTGGACAAGCTTCGCTGGTATTCCTGTTTACAAACCTGTTCCTGTCATTTTTGACTGTCGTTCTTATACCCGCAACATTATCACTGATGATCATTCCCTCGTGGATACCCGGGTTCGAAATATTGCGTTCGACAGTAGAAGTAATGACGAGTTCCATGATGTGGGTAGTCGAGCGTTTTTCTTCCATACCGGGAGCTGCCGCCTCCGTACGTTTCGACCTTTTCACGCTTATATTTTCATATGCATGTTTAGCGATGATTATGTTATATTTCCGCACACGGAATCTCCGGATGTTATTTGCCTGCCTTTCGACGCTGTTTGTTGTTTTATGTTGGCATCTGTATAATTATTTATAACGTAAGCCGGACGAACCGGGGAGAACTCCCTCTGCTATTCGATGATTTTCGTCCATCCAAAGGCATCCGGTTCGTCGCCGTATTGTATAGCCCTTAGTTTGTTGTACAGTTTCTTGCAGACAGGGCCGACATTGCCGTCTTTGGCGATGATGTACTGTTTGTTTTCGTCAAGATCGTCGATCTGCGATATGGGAGCGATAACGGCGGCCGTACCACATTCGGCAGCTTCGTCGAATGTAGCAATCTCCTCGAACGGAACGGGACGGCGTTCTACCGTCAGGCCTAACGTTTCGGCAAGCTGCATGAGGCTTTTGTTGGTTATGGACGGGAGTATCGAACCGGAAACAGGAGTGATATACCTGTCGCCTTTGATCCCGAAAAAGTTTGCAGGACCACATTCGTCGATGTATTTTTTTTCTTTCGGGTCCAGATATAGCACGGCGGCATATCCTCCGGCTTGCGCTTTTTGTCCGGCGACGAGGCTTGCCGCATAGTTCCCGCCGACTTTAACCATTCCTGTACCTTTCGGCGCGGCACGGTCGTAATCACGTATAATACATACTTTCGAAGGTTTGAAGCCTGTTTTGAAATATGGTCCTGCCGGTGTTACAAAAACGAGGAACAGATATTCCTCCGAAGGTTTTACGCCTACCTGCGCTCCCATTCCGATAAGCAACGGACGTATATAAAGCGACGAACCGCTTTCATACGGCGGAATAAAACGTTGGTTGAGAAGTATAACTTTGCGTACCGCCTCTTCAAATTTGTCCGAAGGGAACTCCGCCATCATAATAGCGCGGCTTGACGCTTGAAGGCGTTTTGCATTCTCGTCCATTCGAAAAACGCGAATCCTGCCGTCTTTCCCCCGAAACGCTTTCAGCCCTTCGAACGCTTCCTGTCCGTAATGCAGGCATGTCGCCGCCATGTGTATATTTAAAATCTCGGAAGACGATATTTCTAACTCTCCCCATTTTCCGTCTTTGAAAAGACATCTTACATTGTAATCGGTTTTCATATAACCGAAAGGCAGTTCCGACCACTTCAAATTTTCCAAGTTCATCATATTTAATTATTTATTTGTGTTTTCAAGTTCACAAAATTAGTGGTTTTTTTTAATATGACACTATTTTTTGTCGTTTTTCTTACAATCTGCATTTATGAATCCTTACTTTCACCACTCCGGTCGGTGTAATTTTTCGTTTTCACAAAAGAAAATCCTGACGTTCCACTGAAAAAAATATTCGTATGCGTTTGGAAATCATAGAATTTTCATTTAGCTTTGCATAATATTATTAACCATAAAAACATCGTACGGTTATGAAAAAGATTTTATTTTTATTAGCAGTATTATTGTGGGAAATCTTATGTGCGGAAGCGCAGGTTTCTACGCATATCTTCGAGTCGAAAGATGCGTTTAAACAATTCTCCGAGTTGAAACAGCGTGAATCCGTCGTGGTTTCCGTAAAACAAATGCAGGCCGTAAATACGGAAGCACTATTGAAAGAAGACGGAGCAAATGCAAGTATGGGTGTACCTTTCCGGTTTGGTTACGGATTTGACGTGAACTATACGATGGACGACGGGATATGGGAAGAACGGTCGTCCGTGCGGGTGTGGAGCATGAAAGTAATCTCGAAGGGAGCCTATTCCATTAATTTCATATTCAGCGATATGGTTCTTTCTCCGGAGGCTGAATTGTATATCTACAATCCGGAAGGTCTGGCCGTTTACGGGCCTGTTACTTCCGCGCAAAATGCAGATGTTTTCCTGACGGATCTGGTTGCGGGCGACGAAGCGGTCATCCAGTTGACTGAGCCGGTAGGCGCTACGGAGCGGTCAAGTCTGAAGATATCAAGGGTCGTGCACGGGTATGTCAATATGTTCCCGTTTTCGGCGGACGGACGTGCCGCAACATTGACCTGTTATAACGATGTTGCCTGTTATCCCGAATGGCTGCGGGAATCGGAGGGCGTTGCGCTTTATTTACTGTCGGGAGGGACTTCTTTATGTACGGGCTCTCTGTTAAATAACACCTCGGAAGATTTCAAATCTTATTTCTTAACGGCTTTTCATTGTATTGATACAGATATAGATGGAAATATTTCTGTTCCAGAGCAGTCAAATGCAGGAAACGGGGCGTTCCGTTTTCGATATAAAAGAGAATACTGCGGAGGTTCTTATGTGACTAACTATTTTACATACAACCAGGCGCAGTTCAGGGCAGCACGGTTTGAGACCGATTTTGCATTGATGGAAATAGCAGGTAATAATATATCCCGTGATCCCCGTGTCTCTTTTTTAGGTTGGAACCGGACAACGAATGTGCCTGCTTCCGGTACGGATATTCATCATCCTGCCGGAGAGGTAATGAAGATATCATTTGACAACAATCCATTGGTTTCTCATAATGATTTTATTAATTGGTATAATAATAATGGCATTCTTATTGGTACATCCCCTCCAAATACGCATTGGAAGGCTGTATTAGATAATGGCTCGGTAGAAGGAGGTTCTTCCGGTTCTCCTTTGTTTGATTCCGACAAACGGGTGGTTGGACAACTCCATGGTGTATATAATGTGACTTGCAATTCTCCTATTACGTATTATGGTCGATTCGACCTTTCCTGGAGTGGCGGAGGCACAAATGCTACTCGTTTAAGTAACTGGCTGGATCCGGCGAGTACAGGCGCTACGACAACGAATACAATCAAATATCCGTCGGTTTCCGGCAGTTCTTATTTCTGTACAACGACTACTTATCAAATTAAGGATCTCCCTCCGGGGGCAAACGTCAGTATACAGGTATATCCTCCAGAAGTGACAGCTTCCCTCTCAAACGATACAACCATCGTTTTAAATGCAAACGGTAATGCATTGACCGGCTGGCTGTACGTGAATATCAGCAAAGGTTCCCTTACTTATCCGGTAGATACGTTCCGCTTCATAACGGGGGAGTATTATCCCGACATCCAGATATATAACGACAGCGATTGTTGCGATGAGGAATATGGCAGAACGGGGGAAGGTGGTATGAATACTTCCGGCGTCACTCCCCGCCCGTCGTATGACTGGTGTTATAATCAGTTGGATCGGAATAAAATTAAGGTATATTTTTATGATGAACGATACAGGAAAATTTTATCCTCTAATTTGTCTTATCAGGTTCGTCTGGTAAGGATGAGTAATCAGCAGGTTGTTTATACCTATTGCTGCAATTATAGCGGAACAGATCCATTAGTCATAGATTACGCGGGATCTCCCGGCATCTATTATGTCGTGGAAATGAAAATTGTCAGTAGTGATTGTCCGAATGCTTCTGCATGGACTTCTGTTGGAGAAACATTTTATACCAATTGTGCGGGATGTAGCGGAGGCGGAATCGGAGAGTTCCGGATAGAACGGCAATCGGACGAAGACTTTTTCACGCTGAAAAGGCATCAACGTACCGACCTTCTTCAATCGGAAAAGTTTACGGTCAGGCTATACAGCTTGCCGCTTGGCCGTTTAGTCAGAGAATCGGAAGTTGAAATAGCCGGCGAAACCGTGATTAGCCTTGACGGTTTGCCTGCTGGAGAATATATAGTGCAAATCAGGCGATCTAATGGAGAATGTGTCGTCGATCCTCCCGAACGAATCATAATCAAATAAATAACGATAAAGATATGAAAAGTCTAAAAACATTATTAGCAGTATTATTGTCATCGCTTTGCATCCCTTTTACGGGGTGCAATGACGATTATTCCCACCTGTCTCCGGAAGAAGCCATTATCGGAAAATGGAAACTGATTAAAAGCGGAATAGATGAAGAGCATCTCAAACCTGTTGATCTTGACAGTTGGCATGAGTATCATCCGGATAAAACAATGTATGATGACATCAATTCCCTTCAGTTTACTTATTATATGGATCAGGAATGTTTGTACAGGCACCTGACGCGAGGTGATCAGTTGTGGGTTTATGAGTATAAATTTACAGATAAAAAAAATACTCTGACACTTAAATATAGAAGTGGAGTTATACCGACTATTTATGGTTTTCCTTTAGTATATATTTACCGGCGGATCAAATAAAGTTACAGATATGAAAGGTCTAAAAACATTAT
>JAITBC010000340.1 GCA_031283785.1 Tannerella sp.
GCGCGTGTTGTACAGTTTGTAGTCATTGTTTATCTGTACACCCTGATTGTCCATCATTCCCAGAGAAATGTAAAAGTTCGACCTGTCGCCGTTACTGCCCGTTGCCGAAACAGTATAGTTTTGCAATATTCCTTCGCGCATAAACGTATCATAAATATCGGTATTGGGATAGCGTAGCGGGTCTATCATACCAAGAGCCATCCACTGGTCGACAGTACCGTCCTTGAAGCGGTAACTTTCGCGTTTGTTCGAAGCGGCGGCGGCATACTGATGCGCAGTCAGTGCCCGCGGGTAGTCATCCATGAAATCATAAGCGCGCGTAGGATGTTCGAGGGCGTATGAGACGTCGAAATTGATTTTGGTCTTGTTCTCTCCGGCTCCTGTCCGTGTAGTTATCAGAATAACGCCGTTGGAAGCACGCGAACCGTAAACCGATGCCGAAGCTGCATCTTTCAGGACTGATATGGATTCTATATCCTGCCAGTTGATGCGGTTGATATCCACGTCCGGCATGCCGTCGACTACCACAAGCGGCGATGAGCCGTTTACCGACCCCAAACCGCGAATCTTCAGCGACGCTCCGTCGTTGCCGGCCATACTTGTCGTACTCCTCACCTGAAGACCGGGCACTAATCCTTGCAGACCGGAGGACACATTCGACAGTGACCGGCTTGTGATTTTATCATCCACCTTCACCGCCGATACGGCGCCTGTCATGTTTACTTTTCTCTGGCTGCCGTAGCCAATCACTATAACATCGTCCAGATGCTGTGTGTTTTCCGTCAATTGAACATGGATTTCGGTCTTGTTGCCGACTTCAATTCGCTGAGTTTCATAACCGACGTACGAAAATTGAATCACATGTTTCGCCCCGGAAACGTTCAAACTGAATTTTCCTTCCGAATCCGTGATGATTCCCTGTGAAGTCCCGACAATGGCAATATTAACGCCCGGCAACGCTTCACCCTGCTCGTCGATGACTGTCCCGGTAATCGTCCTTACTTGACCGGCTACGTTTGTCAGGGAAGCCAGCCCGGTCATAAAAAATATAACAAACAATAATCTTTTCATAGGCATTTGATTTATAAAATACTATTTTTTCGCGCCCCAAAATTACAAATAAATTTTGATATCAACAAACATATTTTGATTTATTTCTAAAATAGATCATATATATTTTGTTTAAATGCTGATAGTTAAGCGAAAAAAATCAGTAATTTTATGTTGTCAAATAAAGTTTAAGCAGAATGATTAAATCAAATATTCATATAGGGGAAAAAATCGGGTTAATTTTGTCCGAGAAAAAATTAAGCAAGGCAAAATTCGCTAAATTATTGGAGGTGAAGCCACAAAGTGTAGATTATCTTTTAAAAAGGAAGAGTATTGATACTGATACATTGTATAAGATTTCCATACTCTTGGATTATGACTTTTTTGATTTTTTCAGGATACATGAGAGAGATTTTGAACAGAGAAATTTTGATATTATTCCGGCTAAGGCCAAAGTATTGATTGAATTGGAATTGGGAAAGGAAGACATGGAAAAATTGAATTTGAAGCAAAAAATAATAAACAAATTCGAGACGTTCCGAAATAAAACTCCTTCCTGAACACTGTTATTGAACGCCGCAAAAATGCTTATTTTTCTATTTACATCTCACAGTTTCAAACTTGCGCGAAGTATAAATGCTATTTGTTATTTTTCTTGATAATCGCCGATATATCCTCGCGCCAGTCGGTTGCGTTTTCGGCAAGGTAAGTTTGGAATCCGAGTTTATCAGCTGTTTCTATGTTGTGAATCCCGTCGTCGATGAATAGTGATTCGGAGGGGTCAATACCGCTGTCGAGGATCATCTTTTTGAAGATTAACGCATCGGGTTTCGTACAATTCATCTGATAAGACAGATACAACTTATCGAAATAATGTGTTATCGGATGTCCGTCGGGGGAGAAACTGTCTGTAAATGCCCACGAATCCATCAATATGGGGTTGTTATTGCTTAGCAGGAACAGCGAGTGCGTCTTCCGCAATTCCGTAAGATAATCCAGTTTGTACATTGGCGGACCGGAAACGATGCTTCGCCATGCCCGTTCGATCGCCTGTTGCGGAATATCTTTCCCCGCATGTTCGCTTAACAGCCGGCGGAAGGCCTCCGTGTCGACAGCCCCGTTTTCGATGTCAAGAAAGATTCCTTTGTGATGATACGAATCGATCAGGTAATCCGCATCCGTCACTCCTGTTGCTTTAAAAGCTGCGATCGCCCTCTCGCGGTGTACGTCGACCAGTACGCCGCCCATGTCGAAGAGTATGTTTTTTATCATCGGGATAACTTCAGTCCAGTGAATGAATCACTAATCCCGAACGTAGTTTCGGCTCAAACCAGGTAGTTTTGGGAGGCATGATATGACCCGTATCGGCTATATCCATCAGTTGTTTCATGGAAACGGGATAGAGCGCCAGCGCCACCTTCATTTCACCGCTGTCGACCCGTTTTTTCAGTTCCCCCAGACCTCTGATCCCTCCGACGAAATCGATGCGTTTGTCCGTTCGCAGGTCTTTTATCCCAAGTATATTATCCAGAATGAGGCGGGATGATACCGTGACGTCCAGGACGCCTATCGGATCGTTGTCGTCGTACGTGTCCGGTTTTGCCGTAAGAGCATACCAGTTTCCGCTCAGGTACAATGAAAATTCATGCAGTCGTGCGGGTTTGTAAATTTCTGCGCCTTTTTTCTCCACGATAAAATTATCGGTAAGTTTCAGCAGGAACTCATCGTCCGCGAGTCCGTTGAGGTCTTTTACAACACGGTTATAATCAATAATCGTAAGCTGGGAAGCCGGAAAACATACGGCCATGAAATAGTTATATTCCTCATCGCCGCGATGATTCGGGTTTAGTCTTGCTTTTTCGGCGCCGACTAAAGCGGCGGCGGCAGAGCGGTGGTGGCCGTCTGCAATGTAAAACGCCGGTATTGCGGCAAAGAGTTCCGTTATCCGTGCAATATCGGCGTCATCATCAATAATCCGGAAGGAATGGTGGAATCCGTCGCCCTCGGCTGTAAAATCGTATTCTGGGGCTTCTTTCGTATACCCGGCGACAATCCCGTCTATTTCATTATTGTCGGGACAGGCAAAAAATACCGGTTCGATGTTGGCGTTATTAACGCGTACATGCTTCATGCGGTCCTCCTCTTTATCTTTACGGGTAAGCTCATGTTTTTTGATTTTCCCGGTCATATAATCGTCTACGGAGGCGCACAGGACTAATCCGTATTGCGTTTTTCCGTTCATCGTCTGCGCGTAGATATAATATTGTTCTTTATCATCCCGGATGAGCCAGCCTTTGTCTTTGAACTTC
>JAITBC010000431.1 GCA_031283785.1 Tannerella sp.
CGCCGGCAAAGGTACTCCATGCCTTTCCGGGAAGCAATACCCCCTGTGCACTACAAACGAAAATTATGCCGAAAACGGTACTTTCTCAGCCATTTTTCCCGCCAAACAGCTCACAGACATAAGTGTATGTGAATTTTTCGCCTTTTACTGCTCAATTTTTTATTGTTATTTAACTGTTACTTCGCTGAGAGCTGCAATGTGGGTTAAATAGTTGAAAACATCACCACTTATGACCGCGTGAAGTATAAATAAAGAAGGACATAGATTTGCCGGATGCAAGGGGGAGGATGGCAGGTTATTTAAAAACTTTTTTAACGGCTTCGAGATATCCATATCCGAACATTGTACAGGGCTGCAGGAAGCTCGTCTCCGTCCATTCGTTCCAACTGTTTATGGTGATGAGCGGTACTTGCTGCGGATGTGCATCTGCGTATTCTTTGGCGTCGCGAAGCGCCTTTTCGAAATTTTCAGGGGTGTTGTTTTTTACCACTGCGCTTTTGCCCGTACGCGGACTGTTATCCCAGCCTACACTTATATGGGGATAATAGGTCAAATCGAATGTGGCGTCGATGCGTGCCCATTCTTTTTTTACGTCTTCCATTATTTCCGGATAGTCGCGATTTACGTTTGTGAAATGTACAAACTGATAGTGCGTAGCGCTGGTAAAACCGAGTCTTTTTACGAAATCCCTCTCCGGATCTTGAGTTTTACTGCCGTCGACGCCGCTGTAATTCACATTGACCGACCACATCGTCAGTTGCAGATCCAAGCCCGGAAAACCGGCTCTCTTTGTTTCGCCGGCAAACCATTCAAGCGCATCTATGGTTTGTTCCAACCCTCCTAATCCGGCAATAAGCTGAGGCACGTCGTATATCATAAATACCGGTTTGCCGGCTATTTTATAATATTGCGGATGCTTGAAATATTTTTCAATATTACGCCGGCAAATCTTTTCAAATTCCTGTCTGTCCACCTGGCCGGTCCAAATCACATTATGCTCGTTGATACCGGCTAAGCGAGTGTCCCACACGTTTACGACTTCATGATTCGCCCACATCAGGTAGAACCGCATCTTGTCGACATTTCCGGCTTTCAGGAATCCATTGTCGAGCGTCGTCTCCATGAACGGACGCCCGTCGTACCAGTACCAGTCGAAGATAAAAACGTTGACGCCATACTTCGTGGCCGCATCTATTTCCATGCCCATCACGACAGGATCCGCTTCATTGACATATCCCCAGAGAGGTTTTCTGTTCCAGTAATGTCCCGGATAACGGTCCTGCATATTTGCTACGGTCTCCCACTCCCCCATTCCGTGTGGCCAGAAAGGTCGCAGGCGGGGATCGTCGGCCGCATAGGCAGGATATAAAAATGCCGCAACATCGTAATTCTTTTTTTGAGCGTTCAGTCCTGAACAAATAAGCGTAAAAACAAATAAAACAAAAATCTTTTTCATACTTTATATTATTTAAAAACGGCCTTAACAGCCTCAAGATACATCATTCCGGTTTTCGTATCGGGTTCCAGGTAACTGCCTTCCGTCCATTCGTTCCAACAGTTTATATTCAATATCCGCGGGCCTTCGGGATCAGCCAGCAGTTTTTCTTTGGTCATTTGCAACGCCTCCCTGAAATTCTCCGGCGTGTTGTTACCTATCGTATTCGTATATGGGTATCCATAGCCGCTGCCGCTCCATGGCCTGTCCTGATTTGTTCGCGGACTGGGATCCCAACCCATGGTAACATTCGGATAATACGGCACTCCATATTCCTTTTTTACCCTGTCCCAGTGTTTCGCATACTCATCCCTGACATAATTATAGTCGGTCTGCACCTGTGGAAGCCCGACGTGGTGAATCCACACATACGATGTCGCCGAATCGAAACCAAGACTGTCCAGCAAATCCTTATTATCTGCCGGCGCATCCCGACCGGGCAATATGGCAGCGCTCCATGCCACCAGATTCCAGTGCACACCTTTTAATCCGGCTTTAATCGCTTTCCGGTTCAGCTTCTCCATCTCCCCGACCGTTGCCTCCAGCGAGCCGAAGCTATGGATAAAATTCCGAATATCATAAATGGAGAAATACGCCTTGCCGTCAATCAACCAATAATTAGGTTTCGTAAAATATTGTCGAATCAGGTGGTCGCCTATACGGTCGAACATTTCCGGCGTAACTTTTCCTTCGTATAAAAAGTCGTGCGCCTCGCCTGCCGTATATGGATATAGCTCCATCCAGTCATGGTTCGCCCACATGAGTGCAAACCTGATGGAATCCGTATTACCGGCTTTCAGGAAACCTTCGTCCAGGCAACGGTTCAGAAACGGTTTCCCCTCGTAGGTATACCAGTCGAAAATAAATACATCAATACCGTGCGAAGCGGCAGCATGTATTTTTTGCGCCATTACTTCCGGGTCTTTCTCGTCGGTATATCCCCATGCGGGAACTTTGGGCTGATAATGCCCTTCAAAGCGTGGCGCGGCTCGTTTTACCAGTTCCCATTCCGACCAGTTGTCGAAATGCTGCCGGCTGATCCGCATATCGACACTGTCCCGCGTATGATAATTGGGGAAATAATAACACGCTACCGTAATTTCAGCCTCAACATTCTCTTTCCGGCTTTTACATGAAACGGTAAAAGCGAATGTAATCATGCAAATAACTAAATACCTCTTCATCTGTTTGTTTGTTTTTATATATAAACCGGTCTGCCCCCTTTAAAAAAATAATATTCGGAACAGACCGGATTTCACTCGTCATCTATATCCCGGATTCTCGACCAGTCTGGGATTATTGGCCGTCCGGCTTAACGTTATGGGCAAATAATAGTTTTCCTCCCTGAACAGGGGAACGTTTACGGCTCCGTCAATTTCTGC
>JAITBC010000466.1 GCA_031283785.1 Tannerella sp.
ACTTTGTATATCGGTCGTTACGATTTCAAAGGATTATACAGAATACGAAATAACATTTTTCCCCGTAAGGATTGAAAGTTATTTTTGTAAAAGCCGGAATAGAAAAAGATTCCGTTACGCGTATTTCTTTTCCTGCCGTCAGTCCGATATTCACGACATTCAGTTTATCCGAATAAATTCCGTCCCAGGGCGTTAACCCTAATTCGGCTTTCATGTCAAGTCCGCCTAATTTGAACGGAGCATTAGCTTCGATATAGGTGGAATAAGCCCTGTCGCCGTCGGCCTTATAATCCGACCCGGTAAAATTCGTGTTCCACACAATTGCAGCAGGTCCGAAATCATATCCGAGCGTTGCTTCAAATATATGTGCCGTCGAATGTGCACCATAATTGAAATAATTAGCGTCATCGCCGATTGTTGTGAACCAATAATCCGTGATTGCCGCGCTGAATCCTCCGGTACTGTAACCTAACGTAAAATCAAACTCTTTCGCGTCGAAGCCGTCAAACCCGACCGATCCCCATGCCGTAAGTGAAAAGCCGGCTACCGATACCGACGCTCCCGGCTGTACGGATACGCCTCCTAAATACTGCCCGCGCCAAATATAGCTGCTTACTATATCTCCACCTGCCGAGACCTCTACTCCCTGCGCTTTAGCAAGGGTACATGTTGCAAAAAATGCAACTGCAAACATTACTGTCTTTTTAAAAAAAACTCTTTTCATACCTTTTTCATTTTAAATTAAACTAATATCTGTCAAAACCTATCTGTTACGTTCAAAAAGCGAATGTTTCGTCTGTGAGGCCTCAGGTGAATCTCAATAAGCAATTATCCTCTTTAAACCGATGACAACCGTCTCGTTAAGCCCATGGTCAAAGCCATTTTTTCAATCTCTCGGCAGCTTCTTCGGTGTTTTTGCGACTGCCGAAGGCCGTAAACCGGAAATATCCTTCGCCGCTCGGCCCGAAGCCGACACCCGGTGTTCCTACGATTGCCGTTTCGTAAAGAAGCTGATCGAAAAATCTCCAAGACTTCGTTTTGTTCGGCGTCTGTACCCATATATAAGGTGCATTATCACCGCCGAAAACATTCAGGCCACATTCCAAAAGCCTTTTTTTCAGTATCCCGGCATTTGTCATGTAATAATCTATATTTTCCTGTACCTGAGCTGCACCTTCCGGCGTAAATACAGCCTCTGCTCCACGCTGTGTGATGTAGCTTGTCCCGTTGAACTTCGTACATTGACGCCGATTCCATAAGCGGTTTAACCGGACTTTCTCACCGGCAAGCGTGAATCCGTTTAATTCTTTGGGTACAACGGTATATCCGCACCTGACGCCCGTAAAACCTGCCGTCTTGGAAAAACTGCGAAACTCGATCGCCACTTTTTTTGCGCCTTTTATTTCGTATATCGAATGTGGTATGTCCGAATCCCGTATGAATCTTTCATATGCAGCATCGTACAATATCAGCACGTCGTTCGTTAAGGCATAGTTTACCCACATTTTAAGCATATCTTTCGTCAGTGTTGTTCCTGTAGGATTGTTTGGATAGCATAAGTACAGGATGTCTACCCTGCGTGACGGAAGTTCGGGGGTGAAATTGTTTTCCGCAGTACACGGTATGTATACGATATTACTCCATTTACCGTTTTCCGTTGCGCCCGCCCGCCCGGCCATTACGTTGGAATCGATATATACCGGATATATCGGATCCGTAACGCCGATCGTATTGTCAAGCCTCAATATGTCTCCTATATTCCCGGTGTCACTCTTGGCACCGTCGTTTATAAATATTTCACCCGGTTCAAGGCTGATGCCGCGCGGTACATAATCATGTTTTATGATGGCGTCCGTTAAAAAAGAATAGCCTTGTTCCGGTCCGTATCCGTGAAACGTTTCCTTCCTGTTCATTTCGTCAATCGCTTTGTGCATAGCGTCGCAAACTGCTTTTGGCAAAGGCCTGGTCACGTCTCCGATTCCTAAACTGATAACTTTTTCTTTCGGATGCGTCACTTTGAAAGCATTTACTTTCTTGGCGATGTCCGAAAACAAATAGTTATCGGATAATTTTAAAAAGTTCTCATTTACTAATGCCATAAAATGTTGTTTTCTTGATTGATTATTTTGTTTGTTTTTTGCTTTATGTCTGTTTTTATGTTTTTATGTCTGTGTCGGCTATCTCTCATGGGTTGTCGTCCGTAATACCTCCCTGCCCCGGTATGTCCTGTCCGTCGATATCCCCTTCGAACACGCCTACGGCTTCGCCCGTCATTTGGATATGGCCGTTTTCGTCCCATAAAACGGAAAGCATCCCTCCGTCCATTATGATGTCGGCTTCATGATTTGTTTTTCCTTTGGATGCACATGCGGCAAGTGTAGCGCATGCCCCTGTTCCGCAAGCCATCGTTATGCCCGAACCCCGTTCCCATACCCGCATACGCACATTGCTTTTGTCCTTTATTTCGGCAAATTCGACATTCGTACGGTCGGGAAATAACGGATTATTCTCAATAAGCGGGCCTGCCGTTTCCAAATCGACCTTATTGATATCGTCAATGATAATTACGAAATGCGGGTTACCCATAGAAACGACCGTTCCTTCATACGTATTATTACCTGCTTTTACGGTCGTTAATTTATCGTCCGCCTCCGGTATCCCCATATCTACGGTAACCGTCTTTACACGATTGTTGTCAACATGTAAGTTTAATATCTTTATACCCGACAATGTGTCGAGCTTCAATACCGTTTTCGTCGTATGGCCGTGTTCATATACATATTTCCCGACGCATCGGGCTGCATTTCCACACATCATAGCTTCCGAGCCGTCGGCGTTGAATATTCGCATACTGAAATCGGCTTTGTCGGATTTCCCTATTAACACAAGCCCGTCGGCACCTATGCCCGTGTGGTATTCACTCCAACGTTTCGCCTTTTCTTCAGGATTGACAATCGTATATTTCATCGTATTTACATATATATAATCGTTACCTGAACCGTGCATCTTATGGAAATGAATTTTATTTGTCATTTATCGTCAGTTTTTATTGTTACATTTTACATTTTGTCTGTATTGCGCTGCAAATATATATCATTTTGTAAATATAATAGCAATAAATTGAATCAAAATGATAAAAATATTCACTTCCGTGATAATTTGTTACCATAAGAGCTGATAATACGACATATTGATATCGTACAGCCGCTTTTTCTTATATTTTTAATACACGACTCAAAAAGACTTCCGGGTAAATGAGTAAAATCTATCCGATTTATTTTCTGCTTTTCCGGTTGTTTTAATGAAAAAAGCGGATTGATTACGCTCAATCCCGTTTTTTTTGAGGTCGCTTTCCCCCGGATTGTCATATAAAAAATATCAGGTGTATTCCTTTCGAGAATACGCCTGATACATTATATTATATGGATAAGGTCTATATTAAATCCGATAATTCGTTTTTAATATTTAAAGATCTTACCACCTGCCATTATCTGCCGTTTAGCCGGATCGTATGTTACGCGCAATCCGGTACGGAACGCAGCATTCGCCATCGCACATGCAATCGTATGGCTATGACCGGCCTCTACCGGGCAATTG
>JAITBC010000019.1 GCA_031283785.1 Tannerella sp.
ATTGGAGTACTGTATTTGAAACAGTCATCTTTTCTCTTTAATTCCTGATGCAAAATTAGATGGTGATTGTAAGATACACACTATCATAAAGCCGGACAACGGCGGACGATATAAGCCACTTAATGCCAAAAGAAAAATTACCTGTTTTTCTTCTTTTTCTTTGCATCAAATCTGAAAGAAAGAAGAGTTGAAAACCGGCAGGAAAATCCTAAAATTGTACGGATGGATGCTTTTCAATTTCATAAATTGGAAGATGATAAGTTTTGAAAAATTGAAAGTTTGAAAACATGAAATATTGAAAAGTTGTTTTCAACTTTTCAAATCTCCAACCTGTAATGATTGGAAATTGGAATGACAGATAATAAGAAATATAAACAGCATATTTTATGTCAAATGTTAAAGGAAGAAAGAAATGAAACAGACATTACGGATTGCCTTCTCCACCCAGAAAGGCGGGGCAGGCAAAACAACGTTTACAACACTTGCCGCCAGTTACCTGCATTACATGCGGGGGTATAACGTGGCAGTAATGGATTGCGACTATCCCCAGTGGAGCGTCCACTCCCTGCGCAAACGCGAAGCGGAGCAGTTGCAGATGAACGGCTTCTATCAGAAGAAAGCCCTTGCCATGTTCGAGGCTCTGGGTAAAGGCACCTACCCGGTCGTCTGTACCCGTCCCGATAACGATGTTCTTGCAAGGGCAAGGGAGTTTTTAGCCTCGGAACAGACGGAATATGACCTCCTGCTGTTCGACCTGCCTGGAGCTATCAACAGTGAAGGCGTAATCAACACCTTCCTTGGCATGGATTACGTGTTTGTACCCGTTTCTGCTTCCCGCCTGTCGATGGAAAGCACGCTGCCGTTCATTATTTCGGTAAATGAGATGAAAAGTACGTATCCGCAAATCAACCTGAAAGGCATCCATCTGTTCTGGAACATGGTCGTTCCCAGGAGTAAACGGGAACTGTATGCCTATTATGAAAACCTGATTGAGCGTTTCGGCATATCCCTGTTGAAAACATCCATACCGCGAAGCCTCCGTTATGATACCGAGCAGTCCATCGAAGGTAATACGCCGGTATTCCTGTCCACCATCTTCCCGCCGGACAGGGCGCTGATGAAAGAAAGCAACCTGGATTTGCTCATGGATGAGATACTGAAAATTATCAATCTCAAAAAACAAAGCCATGAGTAACGACAGGAAACTGAACCCGGATGAAGCGGCGAAAAAACTTCAGAGCATGGTTTCGCTTGGCATACCGGATACGAAGTACTCCGGGCCGGACAACCGGCAACTTTCTCCTGCAGAGCCGGCACAAACATCCAGAACCTCCGTCGAAGAAATGCCGCTGGGACAGGAAGCATCTGCGCATCCCACCCCGGCGCCAGTCCGCCGGAAGCGCAGGGAACAGCCGGAGAGTTACATGGAAACTTATTTCCGGCGGATAGACTTTATCGACCGGCAACCGCTGTACATCACACGGGCAACGCATGAAAAACTGATGCTGATAGTCAATATCATCGGCGGACGGAAGGCGACCATCAGCAGTTATGTGGAAAACATCCTGTTGCAACACTTAGACAGCCACAGGGAAGAAATAGGCCGTCTCTTTGACGAGCATTATATAAATCCGGCTGCGGACAAGCAGTAAAAAATTGTGATAAAACAGGATAAGTATTATGACACCTGAGTTCGACGTAAGAAAGGTATAAAAAAATTTGGTAAGTTGATTCATATTTATTATCTTTATGGCTCAATATCAATAACATAAATAAAGAAATATGGCACAACTTACCACCGACAAAATTATTGAAATTTACTGCATTGCAGACGATTTTTGCAAAGAGTTTTCAAAAGAAATCAAAAAACGCCAAATTCTTTCCGATGAGCGGAAACGGTGCTGAAATCGCTCATCTGCCCTGTCAGATGCGGAAATTATTACCATTATGGTTTGTTTTCACTACGGCAGTTTTCGCAATATGAAACATTTTTATCTGTTTTATGTGGCTAAACATTTGCAGAATGAATTTCCTAATCTGCTTTCTTACAATTGGTTTATTGAATTAGAGCGGAAAGTCATGATTCCGTTTGCTCTCTTTTTGAAGTTAATTTGTTTTGGACAATGCACCAGTATCACCTTTATTGATTCCACCCCAATGGCTGTTTGTAAAAATAAGCGTATCAAGCGAAACCGTGTTTTTAAGGATATAGCCACTGTAGACAAAAGCACGACAGGCTGGTTCTATGGCTTCAAGCTCCATTTGGTGGTCAATGACAAAGGAGAACTGCTCAATTTTTGCATCACTCCCGCTCAGGTAGATGACAGGAACTGGTCTGTAATTCAGCCTCTTTGCAAAAAATTGTTTGGCAAACTCTATGGAGACAGGGGCTATATTTCAGCATCCCTGTGTGAATTGCTTTTTGAGGATGGAGTGCATCTGATTACCGGTATCAAAAGCAATATGAGGAACCGCCTGATGACGATGAGAGACAAAATACTTCTCAGGAAACGCTCTGTTATTGAAACAATGAATGACGAATTGAAAAATATCTGCGAAGTTGAACATTCCAGACATCGCAGTCCGGTAAACTTTCTGATAAATCTGTTTGCAGGTTTGGCGGCGTACAGTTTCTTTGAGAAAAAACCAGCCATCAAATTTGAACGTTCCTCTCCAACCGGACAATTGGAATTGTTTTATTAATCTATCTGTTACACATTCAATTAATCGTTCATACCTGCCTCGGAAAAAATCCGGACAAAACT
>JAITBC010000132.1 GCA_031283785.1 Tannerella sp.
TGTATGCATGGAGAATATCCCATGTCTATAACGAATACACCCTGTTTTATCTTGCCGAAAACGATATCGACAAGGCGCTTGAATATGCTCTGAAATGCAACGAGGCAACCAGTCTTTACCGTCCTGTGATTAATGTCTGTATAAACAAAGTACTGCTGGCAAAAATATACTTGCGCCTGAACGATTACGAAACTGCCATGCGGTATGCCGGCGAAGCGATGGAACAGGCAAACATACTGAAAAGCGACAATCTGCATGTCGAAGTATTCAACGTTATGTCGGATATTTATCTTGCCACAGGTCAGTATCCCGAAGCCGAAGCCGAAGCGTTCAAAACCTGGCGTGTCGATTCGACCAATATCAGCGAATCCCGTACGGCGGTTGCCAACATTGCTCTGTCGAATATTTATATGCAAAATACTGACAAAGCGGCTCTTTTCTTCAACAAATACATCGAACTGAACAACCTGTATTCCGAAAAAAGTTTCCATATCACCGTTTCTGACCTGTCTATCAAATACGAAATCGAGAAAAAAGAAATACGGATTCAATCGATGAAACGTCAAAGACTGCTGTTCCTGATTATCAGCATCACCGGCATTGTGCTGTCGATTGTCGGATGGGCTGTTTCTCTGCAGAAAATTCGCAGAATGCGCATGGAAAGACAGTTGATAGCCGTGCGCTCCATCCTCGAAGGCGAACACAAAGAGCGTGAACGTGTCGCCCGCGACTTGCACGACGGTCTTAACGGAATGATTTCGTCGGTGAAAATCAGACTGGCTTCCATGAAATATATGCAGCATATCAGCGAAAAACTCGACAAATGTATCGACGAAATCCACTGCATAATCAGTGACATGAACCCGTCTTCGCTGAATCGTTTCGGGATGAAAGCCGCTTTGGAAGACTACTGCTGCCGGTTCCCAAACGTGCAGTTCCATTTCTTCGGCGACGACAGGCGAATCGACGAAAAACTGGAACTTGCAGTGTATGCCTGTACATACGAGTTGGTGAACAATTCAATCAGGCATTCGGGCGCCACAGTCATTAATGTTCAGCTGGTACAGGAAAGCACACGTGTCTCGCTGACCGTACAGGATAACGGATGCGGCTTCGACAAAAAACTTGTCGGCGAAGGTTCGGGACTGAGAAATGTCAATTACCGGATTATCGCTTTCGGCGGCGCTATCAACATCGTTACCTCTCCGGGCAACGGCGCCGAAACTAATATCGAATTTAAAATCAAAAACACACTGAGATGAAAGCGTCTGTTCACATACGGCATATACTTTTAATCGCATTTACAGCGGTATGCGGAACGGCGTTTGCCGGCGACGGCGGAGATTTGTTCGCCGAAGAGAAACGGATATGCGATTCGCTGAAGATAGAACTCAAAAAAAACTCACTCACTGAACGCAAGAAGCTGGAATTGTATTCGCATATCATCGGTCTCTATACCAGTTTTGATATGGACAGTGTGATTGTGTATGGTTTCAAAGCAATCAGCCTTGCCGAAAAACTGAACGACAGTCAGGCAGCATCTGACATGTATTGCCATGTGGGAGTGTCATACGGTTTCCTGAACAATTTCGATACTGCTATTCTCATGCTTAACAGGGCTTATGAACTTGGAGTCGAAATGCAGAACGACAAAGCGAAGGAAAAAGCGCTCTGGCTGTCTGCCTTTGTTTATGCAAGTTACGGAAAATATGTAGTTGCAATCGACATGTACCTGAAACTGCTGCCTCTGTACGAAAGTATGGGCGAGGAATACCTGTCCGTCCGCGTAGCTGCGCTGGCAAATCTTGCCGAACTAAACCGCAAACTCGGCAATATGGATATAGCGCTCAACTATCTCGATCAGGCGTCGGAACTGTGCGGCAAACTGTCGCAAGATTTTTATATATGGAGAATAACGCAGGTATATAACGAATACGCTACCGCTCATATCCTGAAAGGCAATACCGGGCAGGCGCTCGAATATGCCCTGAAATCCGATTCGGTCAATCCAGGCGGTTTTATCGTTAACAAATGTACAACCAAGGTGTTGATTGCGCGGATATACCTCCGGCTGAACGATTACGAACGTGCACTCAAGTATGCCGGCGAAGCGATGGAATCGGCAAATATGTTAAAGAGTAACAGTTTGTATATAGACGTATGGAAAGTCATGTCGGATATTTACCTCGCTCAGCAACGGTATCCCGAAGCTGAAGCCGAAGCGCTCAAAGCCTGGAATGCCGATTCGACCAATATCAACGAATCGCGCATGATAGCAGCAAATCTTGTTCTTGCCAATATCCACATGCACAATACAGACAGGGCTGTTTTCTTTTTACAGAAATATTCCGAGTTGAATGAACTGTACTCCCAAAAAAGTTTCCATACTACTGTTTCCGACCTGTCAATAAAATACGAAACCGAAAAAAAGGAAATGCAGTTGTTGTCAACAGCATGGCAGAGATTTCTGTATTTTAGCATCAGCGTCGCCTGCATACTTTTGATAACTGCGGCATGGACTGTTTTCAGGCAAAAGATGCGCAGGGAACAGACAAAAAAACAACTGCTGGCTGTCGGCTCTATCCTCGAAGGCGAAAATAACGAACGCAAACGTATTTCCCGAGACCTGTACGGCGATATCAGCGGAATGATTTCATCGGTGAAAATGGAACTTAACTCCATAGAAGATACGCAGAGCATCCGCGACAGCCTCGACGAATGTATTGAAGAAGTCCACCGTGTGGCTAACGGAATGATGCCGTCTTCATTGACCCGCCTCGGAATGAAAGCTGCTCTGGAAGATTACTGCCGCCGATTTTCGAACGTGAAATTCCATTTCTTCGGCGACGACAGACGAATCGACGAAAAAATTGAGGTCGCTCTATATTACTGTGCCTACGAACTTGTGAACAATTCGGTGAAACATTCGGGCGCAACGGCAATCAATATCCAGCTGATTCAGGAAAACAACCGTATCTCGCTGACCGTGCAGGATAACGGCAAAGGATTCGACAAAGAT
>JAITBC010000183.1 GCA_031283785.1 Tannerella sp.
ATGAGAAGAAAATCGAAATGCTATTCCAAGAAAATCGAAATGTTAAAAATATCTGTACTTTTATTGATGCACCGCAGAAATGGAACACTATCTATACTTAATTAGCAATGCCAAAAAAAGTATTAACTTTGCGTCATCGTGGAAAACAGGAAACAAGAAAAACAATTAAAAAAGGAAGTAAATGAAAATATTATTCTTTTGCATGAAATGAACATGCAATCAAAAAACTGAAAAGATACATATGAAACAATCATGTATTTTATACACCAGAGAGAATGAAAATGAGGAGATTGCAAGCCAAACTCGTAATAATAAAGCATTCATAATTTATAATTCATAATTCATAATTCATTTCCGTATGAAAAATAACTTATTATTCATTTTCGCAAGCTGCTTTTTATTTGCTTGCCAACACGAATCGGCAGATCTTTTTATCGAAGCCGAGAGTTTCGCGACGAAAGGCGGTTGGGTAGTCAATCAACAATTTATGGATTTGATGGGGTCTCCCTATCTGATGGCGCACGGGATGGGTATTCCCGTGGAAGACGCGTCCGCCACGGTCAAATTTCCCAAGACAGGGACTTACCGTTTATTCGTCAGAACCTATAACTGGACGTCGCCGTGGCTGAACGACAAGGGGCCAGGGAAATTTCAGGTATCGGTTGATAATACACCCGTTGAATTTACATTTGGGGATAAAGGCACTGCCTGGTTATGGCAGGACGGCGGCCAGGTGGAAATCAACAGCCAGGAAGTGCAAATCAGTCTGCACGACCTGACCGGATTCGACGGACGGTGCGACGCGCTCTATTTTACGCAGGATGCCTCGTTTGTCCCGCCGGCAGAAACAGAGGCCCTGACCACATTCCGGTATCAGCAGACCGGTATCGTAGCGGAAGACGGAGGCCGGTATGACCTCGTCGTTATCGGCGGCGGAATCGGTGGAATATGTACGGCTGTATCCGCCGCGCGTTTGGGATCGAAGGTAGCCCTTATACAGGATCGCCCCGTTTATGGCGGAAACAACAGCTCCGAAGTACGCGTCCATCTCGGCGGACGTATCGGTTTGGGACCTTATCCCGCATTAGGCGGTATTGTGAAGGAAATAAGCCCGATGAGAGGCGGTAATGCTCAGCCGGGCGAGCGGTATGAAGATGAGAAAAAGAGCGCCGTTGTAAATGGCGAACCCAATATTTCTCAATACTTAAACTACCATGCGTTTAAAGTTGAAATGGACGGGAATAAAATTAAATCGGTCACGGCCAAACATATCGAAACAGGCAAAGAATTAGTGTTTACGGCTCCTTTGTTTGTGGACTGTACAGGCGACGCTACCATCGGAGCGCTGGCCGGCGCTGATTTCGCGATGGGACGCGAATCAAAAGCCGAATTTGGCGAATCGACCGCCCCCGAAACGGGCGACAAAATGACGATGGGCAGTTCTGTACAATGGTATTCCAAAGAAGATAACTTTGACAGCGCATTTCCTGTTTTCAGCTACGGAGTGGAGTTCAACGAAACGAACGCCCAGAAAGTGAAGATGGGCGAATGGACATGGGAAACAGGGATGAATCTCAACCAGATTACCGATTTCGAGCGTATCCGTGATTATGGTATGTTAGTCGTTTATTCCAACTGGTCATTCCTCAAAAACGAATACAGCCAGAAAGATCAATATGCAAACCGTTCGCTCGGATGGGTGGCTTACATGGCCGGCAAGCGTGAATCCCGCCGCCTGCTGGGCGACGTGATCCTCCGGCAACAGGACATTGAGGAACAGATACCGTATCCCGACGCCACCGCCAGTGTGACATGGAGCATCGACCTGCACTACCCTGACCCGGAAAACAGCGCACAGTTCCCCGGTAATGAATTCAGATCCATTTGTGAACAGCCGCTGATTCATCCGTATCCTGTTCCCTATCGCTGTCTGTATTCCCGGAACATTGACAATCTGTTCATGACCGGACGCAATATGAGCACCACGCATGTAGCGTTGGGAACGACCCGCCAGATGCGTTCGATAGGGATGTTCGGCGAAGTCATTGGTATGGCAGCTGCGATCTGTAAACAACATAACGTGCTACCGCGCGGCGTATATGAAAATCATCTGGATGAATTAATCTCTCTGATGAAAAAAGGCGTCGGCAAAGAAGGCACTGCGGACTATCCGCAATATAATCTTGGCGAAACGCTGGATGACAAAAAAAACTAATTGAGAATGGAAATGACGTGTTTCAAGAACTGGATGGCTTCGTTTCTTCGCCATGACGTTTTTTTTTTGCAAATCGGTGAAAAAGAAGGCTGACGGCCTTCAAGCAATAGCGTATGGCGCCGACATACGGAATAGCGGGACGATTCGTTTAAGGCTGAAAGCCTTATTTGCACTTACGGATATACCGGGTAAAATACACCGTATGATGATGCAATCCGGACAATACCAATGTATGGGTGGCACCTTTAAACGACACTCAGCCAGGTTTGAAATGTGAATGGAATGAACCGCAAACGATACAAAGGATCGTGCTTTGGTGTGATTCTGATTTTGACCATTCGATGGAATCAATTCAAAAAGGTCATCCGGAAGACGTAGTGCCATTTTGTGTTCAACACTATAAGATATTGGATGACCAGGGGCGGACAGTGTATGAAATTTCGGACAATCACCATTCCCGTAACGAAATCCTTTTGGAAACGCCATTAAGGACATCGTCACTGACGGTACAATTGTTCTGTACGCATGAAAATGTCCCGGTTTCTTTGTTTGGATTACAGGCTTTTGAATAATATGTACACATTATAAAATAATTAATACGAGATGAAAAATAGAATAATTAAGTGGGTAATCACTATCCTCCGTATCGCCATCGGTTGGCATTTTTTATACGAGGGATGTATAAAACTGTTTGCAGATCAATGGTCTGCGGAATCCTATCTGAACAATACACGCGGATTTCTGTCCGGGTTTTACCATTGGCTGGCCGCTTCGCCGACGATGTTACAGGTTGTTGATTTTATGAATATCTGGGGATTGATACTGATTGGTCTGGCTTTATTTACAGGCCTGTGCAGTCGTTGGGCATCGCTTTTCGGTACGCTTTTACTCGCCCTGTATTACTTTGCATATCCCCCCTTCGGTATTTCACTGCTCGGCGGCGACGGCACGTTGTATATCGTGAATCAGCTATTCATAGAGGCGGCGGCGCTTGTATTTCTCTTTTTCCATACGGAAAGAGGATATGGTTTGGATGAATTTATCGAACGGTGGAGAAAATCGAAGAAGAATCCGGCAGACACAGAAAACGCAAAAGAAGAACCGCCCGAAGTAAATTCCCGGAGGGAAGCATTGAAAAACCTTGTCACATTGCCCGTTTTGGGCGTTTTCGGATGGAGCGCTTACCGAAGCAGCCGGTTGTATGGCACGGATGTTACGTCGGGTGCGACGATACAGATCAATCAGGTAGCGTTAAGTGAATTGAAAGGCGAACTGCCAAAAGGAAAAATAAAAGACATGGAGCTTAGCCGTTTGATTATGGGCGGCAATCTGATTGGCGGTTGGGCGCATGCACGGGATTTGATTTATGCGGGAAGCCTTTTCAAAGCATATAATACGGAGAAAAAAATTATCGAAACGCTGATGCTATGCGAACAGGCCGGTATCAATGCCATCAATATCGGTTACCCGACAATGTCCACGATGGTCAAATATAAAAAACTGACAGGAAGTAAAATCAAAGTGATCGTTCAAGTCGGGATAGACGAAAAGAACGATGATATTTATGACAATGTCACACGGGCCGTTGACAACGGGATGGATATGATTCAACTCCAAGGCAACTGGTGTGACTGGCTTGTCCGGGACGGGAAGTTTGATGTGATTGCCGGATTGATGGACAGAATCAGGAAGCATGGCATCGTGGACGGAATGGGAGCGCATACCATCGATTCGTTTATCCGCTGCGAAGAAAAGGGCGTCATCCCTGACTATTATATGAAAACCATGCACCACGACAATTACTGGTCGGCTCATCCGCGCGAAAACAGAAAACCTTTCGAAGTGGACGGAGCACAAAGCAATGACCACAACCAGTTTCACGACAATTGCTTCTGTCCGTTCCCCGATCGGACAGTTGAGTTTGTCAATCGCGTGAAAATTCCGGTGATGGGGTTCAAAGTGCTTGCGGCAGGAGCCATTCATCCTGAAGATGGATTTAAATGGGCTTTTGAGAATGGCGCCGATTTTATTTGCGTCGGGATGTTTGATTTTCAGGTAGTGAACGACGTCAATATCTGCATTGATACGATTCAAAACCTGAAAAACCGGGAACGGGAATGGTATGCATAAATTTTCTATCTTATGAAACAGCAAAATAAACAACCGGTTAAAACAGGGATGACCTTCATGGCGATGATTTTCTTCGTCTTCGGGTTCATCACCAATTTCAACATGGCGCTCAAAGATCAGGTACAGGCCACCTTTGAGTTGAGCGCAACTGCTGCGCAACTGGTCAATGGGGTTTTCTTTTTTGCCTATTTTTGCTTTTCGCTGATCAGTGGCGGATTGATACGGAAAACCGGTTACAGGAACGGAGTTGTTGCGGGACTGCTTTTAGTCTCTATCGGCAGTTTTCTTTTTTATCCCGCTGTTGCAGGCGAACCTTCCTACGGACTGTTTCTGACGGCTATTTTTATCATGGCAACCGGCGTAGTGTTTCTGCAAACAGCTGCCAATCCGTATGTTGTAGCATTAGGTGATCAGGATGCCGCACCTGCACGGTTAAATCTGGTACAGGCCATGAACAGCATCGCAACAACCATTGCGCCATTTCTTGTCGGGCTTTTCATCCTCACGCCGGCATCGCTTGCCTTGGGTCCAAAAGCCGTACAGATACCGTTTGTCATCATCGGTTCGGCGGTCTTGCTGATTGCTGTCGGGGTTTGTTTTGTGAGACTGCCCAAAATTGAAGGTTCGGATATCGTTCAGGCAAAGAACGGCGTTTGGCGTCATCCTGCTTTCGTTCTTTGTCGGCTGGGTTATTTTCAGTTCGGCTTTTGTTGAAGGTGTGTTTGTTTTCCTTTCCGATCCCTTGGATGGAGTAATTTTCCTGTGTATCGCCACGGTCAATTTCCTTGCTTTACTGGCAGGAAAAGGCAATGCAAACGTTTCACTGGGTATTTTTGGCGTCATGGCAGCTACATTCGTATTGTCAGCCATGATATTTCCCGTATCTGTCGGTATGTGGACACTGTTGGCAGCAGGATGTTTCAATTCCATAATGTTCCCGACCATCTTTTCTCTGGGAGTACGGGACTTGACGGCAAGAGAAATGCCTGTAGCATCCGGCGTCATCAATACCATGATTGTAGGCGGTGCTGTTGTGCCAATGTGCATGGGATGGTTTACCGACCATATCGGTATCCGCATTGCCTTGATTTTTCCTGTGATATGCTATTCGTATATCGCTTTTTTTGCCTTGAAAGGAAGTAAAATCAGATAATAATGTCTTTAATCAAAAATTATATGCGCAAACAAATTATTATACTCGCTTTCGGGATGTTGTTGTATTCAAATGCAGCAACATCACAGGATTCCGATCATGAATACGTCGATTTCAATCATGGACAAACCAACAGTGTTAACGATTGGATACAATCCATCAGAATTATCGAACCGGCTTGCCGTTCTGAAGTGAAGGGAACGGTTAACATTAAATTCAAAGCGCCCGGAATGACAAAAGTTCAGGCATTTTGCTGGCAGCAACCAACCACGGAAGACCCCAATGTCTGGGGGCACCGCGTAAATCTTACTCCACAAGGTATTAATCCGGACATTGATGGCGTCGGATCTTTTATCTTCCATGCCGATAAATTCCCGTCAGGTCCTGTTACCATCCGTATTTTTGCTTCCAGCAACGAAGGACAAAAAGACCTGTTTGAATTGCAGTTATACAACAATGGAGGCGTCAAATGGAATCAGGGCATACCTGCTGCAGACCCCCCGGGAGCCAAAGGTTTGCATGTGGTTTTTTTCGACGATTTCAATGCCCCGCTGTCGATATCCAACGATGGACGGAATGCCCGTTACTGCGCTCATAAACCGCTTTCCGGCGATTTCAGCGGTTGGCAATTTTCTGATATAACCGGCACTCACAGTCCATTCGAACAAATAGATGAATTTCTTAAAATAAAAGGTCGAAAAGAACCGGAATCTAAAGGCAGCTCGGGACTGATAGCCTCCGTCAACATGGACGGAGAGGGATTCTGGACGAAAGCGCCATGCTATCTGGAATGTCGTTTTGTCGCTCAATCCGCTCCGGGCACATGGCCAGCTTTTTGGACATTGACCGCTTTCGATGGAACGCCCGTTGACGAATTGGACATTATTGAAGCATATGGTGGCATGGGAAAGGGGAACGCCAACGCCGACGGACAATATTCCATTGTCAGCCACTTCTGGAAACAAACCAATCCGGACGGCAGTATGAAAAAAGGAGTCAGCAGGGTCGTACCAATGATTCAACTCGGAGGCAAATCCAACTGGACGGAAACGTTCCATACTTATGCGCTTTTCATCGGCTTGGACGAAACGGTGTATTACTTTGACAATATGGAAGTGTTGCGTCATCCTACCAACACCACGTCCCGTGAACAACCAATATTTTTCCTCATCAACTATGCCATTGGAGGACTCAGCGGTTGGCCCATTGATTTGGAACGCTACGGCAACGGTACGGACATGTATGTGGATTTTGTGCGGGTATATGCCGAAAAAACACTGGATTATGTTGTTCCCGGATTGAAGAAACAGTAAAACTCACTATCATCATGTTTTTACACACGCATCAATAAAATTTGCGTATTCCGGCGATGTTGCCCCCCCCTCCAGCGATGTTGCCCCCTCCGTTTCCGAAGGGCATTCCGCAGGGCCTGCCGATTTTGATAAATCAAAATAGGCAGGCGCAAATTTAATGTTTTTTTTCGTCTCATTGATTCACCTTTGAGTATTATTTTATGTGAGGCATTGAGAATACACAAATAGATAATTCATGTTGCTCGTGGCCCTACTAATAATACAACGGGTTTTATAATTTCATTTCCCAGCCCGGTTCATAAGTACGTTTCCATAAAGCTTCCGCTTCCTTGTTTCCTGTGATATGTCCATTTTTCGGATCACAAATCAGCGTCGTTCCTGTTCTTTGAGAAATGTTTGCTAAATGGCACAGCAATACGCTTTTATGACCCTCTTCAATAGGTGCGGTGATCTTTGTGTTTCCCTTAATTCCTTCGATGAAATTTTTCAGGTGATACAAATCAGCATTGCCACTGGCGCTTACGGTGTTATTAGGATCGGCTACGATGTCCGATTTAATTTCTTTGATCAGTTTTTTCTTTTCATCGAAAATATTGTACTCTTCTCCTCCGTAATTGACCAAAGTCCCTTTATCTCCATAGATAATGAATCCTCTGCCGTTACCTTCAACAGGGTAGGAGTTGCAACTGCGACCTTCCCAAGTTATGACTTTTTTATCGCCAAACTCAAACGAAGCGATTTGTGTATCGGGTGTTTGCCAATCGTCAGAATAAGCATATCTTCCTCCGGCTGACGTCACTTTAGTAGGAAAATCCACATCCATAAACCAGCGACAACAATCTAATTCATGATTGCCGTTGTTACACGATTCACCTGTGCCCCAATGCCAAAACCAATGCCAATTGTAATGAACCAGATTGTCCTGATAATCTTTACGCGGCGCAGGTCCTTGCCAAAGATTGAAATCCAAGGTAGATGGCGCCGCTATCTTCTTTCCGACGCCTATGGCTTTACGAGAATTTACATACCACGATTTACCCATGTACGGGTTGCCGATGATGCCGCCGTGTACTTCCTTTATCGCTTCTATCAGTGTAGGAAACGAACGGCGCTGGCTGCCTACCTGTATGATCTTTTGGTATTTTGTCTGCGCCTGAACCAACAGTTCACTCTCGTAAGGGTTGTGACTGCAAGGTTTTTCCACGTACACATGTTTGCCGTTGGCCACGCCCAGAAGTGCGGCCGGTGCATGCCAATGGTCTGGGGCGGCAATCACTAAAGCATCGAAATCTTTTTGGGTTACCAACTTACGGACGTCTTTTTCGACTGTAGGTTTACGGGCACTTTTTGAGACCTTCAACCCTTTCTGTATAGCGCTGTCTTCTACGTCGCAGATGTAGGCCACTTCAACCCCCTCCATCTGCGAAAATTTATCCACATGATAGCCTCCGCGACCATTCACGCCCATGACCGCTATCAATATCTTATTGCTTGGTGCATTCTTCCCGAAAACAGGAAAATTAAGTATCGTTAAACTGCCGGCTGTTGTGGCTAATGTGGTGGTTTTTATAAATTCTCTTCGTTTCATGATTTATTTATTTTTAAATTGTTAAATATATTTATACTTTACGCGGTATAGTTTTGTGCAACAGAAAAAGAATAAGCATATTTGCAAAACCCTTCAAAAAAATACAGTATGCTTATTCAACTGAATTTATCCGAAGAAGAAATTCGGGTGCTAAATTACAAAAGATTTTGGGAATCGCAACCGATTCTTCAAAAAAGATTACATGCTTTATATTTGAAGTCCGTCATTATGAGTAACGAATAGATGCATTTCGACATGTTCCTTCATAAAAATGGTTCCACTTCTATATAGTGTCTGCACGGAAACGCATAATCAATTATCATACAGTTAATTATGTATATAATAGGCAGTTGAAAAGTTCCCCAAAAAAAATTGGCAGTTATACTATTCTCTGTCATAATATGAAAAATATTTATTATTTTTGCAGTCAAAAAAACGACAATGTTAGAGTTAAAATTTACAGAAGAAGATATGCAAGCCCTGCAATACGAGCGTTATAATCATCCAC
>JAITBC010000383.1 GCA_031283785.1 Tannerella sp.
GAAGCGTCTTTCAGGATGGAAAAACTCTCGACGTCGGCAGGGTCTATGGAATTAAGGTCTCCTTCAAGACCGTCAATCAAAATCAAAGGATCTTTGCCGGCTCCGAATGTACCTATACCACGTATCCAGAAAGAAGCCATATTCTCTCCCGGTTCTCCGCTGTACTGCATGGTGATGATACCAGCTACCTTACCTCCAAGCATGTTGATAATGGATGGAGCCGGCACCTGCAAATCTTTGGCGTCCACGGAACTTATCGCCCCCACTGCCGAAATTTTGCGCTGTGTTCCCATGCCCACAACCACCACTTCGTCCATTTGTTGAGCCTCTATTTTCAAATGAATTTCGAGGTCTTTCTTTTCTTCTATCACTAAATATTCCACATTTTCGTAGCCTGTGAACGAAAAAACAATGGTGTTTCCGCGGGATGCTTTAATGGAAAATTTACCCTGAGAATTAGTGAGCGTTCCCAAAGTAACCTTGTCTTTGAGATACAGGGTAACCCCTTCGAAAGGCGCTCCCGTTTCGTCATACACTATGCCTTCAATAACATAGCCGGTATTTTGCTGCGCCGGAAGTCTCAGACAGAGCAGCAAAAAAATCATTACGTAATATATTCTATGATTCATCATATAATAAAGTTATTAATTAAACAGTTTATTCAATCGCTATTCTTCTTACGATGTTATTCCCGTAATCGGATACATATATTATATCGTCCGGGTCTGTAGCAAGTCCATGAGGCATATAGAATGTAGCATCATCTTTGTTGCCGTTTTGACTGCCTGCAATGCCGGGTATTCCGATAATAGTTTCTACCATCATATTGTCGGTATCAATCTTGCGGATACAGTGATTCCCGCTGTCTCCTATATACAGGTTTCCATCCCTGTCAAAATTCATTTGGCGTATATTAAGAAATTGCGCCTGTTCCATTCGCCCGTCACGATGTCCACCACTGGCTACCCCCGCAAGTTTTCGGAATGATTCTGCAGGATTGTTTATATCCAGTACGCAAATGCTGTTTGACAATTCTCCACCATGCCCGTGAATGTAACCCATCCACAACTCGTTTGGACGTACAGTATGAAATGCCAGACCAAAGGTTACTCCGCTGTTTGTTTGATATATCACTTCGGCGTTCCAGGTTTCCGGGTCAATTTTCACTATTTGTCCGCCGGTATAACGGGTATACAAATATCCGTCGGCTTTGCAGTATAAACAGTGATAATGCGTTTCGAAATTATCGCCGTACTCACCTCCTTTGTTACTCGGAAGCTCATAATCGTCATTTGCCTTACTCCAGTTTTTGATAAACTTCATTTTCGGCGCCCAGCCTTCTTTCGGGTCACAAAGGAGGAAACGGTCACGGTTTCCGGCTCCTTCCGCGCCCATCATTATCACTCCTGTTTCGGGATGTGCATTTGGCTGGAAGCGGGGATTTATTCCCTGATCTCTTATTCCCAATACAACGATTGAATTTTCCTTCTCATTCAGTTTAAGCAACATGCCACTGTTGTTTTCTACCGACACGAAAATGTTGTAATCCTTGTCGGTACATAGATAGACCGGTATCAGTCGTGACTTGTCCAAAGATGCAGTTTCCAAGTCTCCTCTGGTTCCATCGCCTGCAAAGGTAGTTACGGATGCCTCAATTTTGTACCTGAAGAAATTGTCATATACATGCTGTTTACCTCCTACTTCTACAGTCACAACACATGTATCTCCCGGCAAGCGGGGTACAAGCGCTAAAATTCGAGTTCCGGTAGAACCGAGCGTCCTTGCTTTCTTTGCATTAAAGAAAACCTTGATGTTGGAAGTGTCCGTCCCGAAATTACTGCCGTCCAAAAGCACCATCTCCGAAATCCGCCCCGAATCGGGCATGAACGAAGTCAGTACCACCGGCTTTGAAGGGTCATACACCCCTCCGCTCTTATCTTCATCCCCGCAGGAAATAAAGTTAAAAGCACATACGCATATCAGCATTGCAGCAATACATAATGCATTCAATTTTATTATTATTTTTTTAATATTCATTTCTTTAATTATTTAAAATTTTTTATACATACTTATTTAATTATTTGATATTAATTATGTTTGGATGAGTATATCATTTCATCATCAGTCCGGTTTCATGCCGGAGCAGGTTATGTTTTTCTTTTATTATCCATAGGCAACACTTTTTCAATTAAAAATTAAGAAACAGGTCGGTTAAAAATTACATATTATTCTGAATATTACAGTAAAAAGCAAGTTTTGTGTTTTACATTACCGGTGCAAACATGATTGGTTTCCGTTCAACATTTTTTCCTGATTTCGTAAAGACAGTCCGCACGTATATGTGCAGACACTCCGCACATATAAGTGCAGACACTCCGCACATATAAGTGCAGACACTCTGCACATATAAGTGCGGACACTCTGCACATATAAGTGCGGACAGTCTTTACAGACGATACGTGCGAAGACGCTTTTTTCCCGAAAAGAAAAAAAGCGCTTCACACATAAAGCAGTCAGGATACAAACACTCATCATATAACGGTTAAAATTTTGCTGTACCGTCCCTGTTTCAAAGATTTCATCGGTTTTCCTGCTGAAGAGCAAGAAGTTCTCACTTCGACGAAATAGTCTCCCTGTGGAATGTCTGCAGGCAGTACGGCTATCAGCCGCGCCGGTTTGTTTTCCACAATTACGGTAATTTTAAATTCCCCGCCCTGTTCATCGACAAGGAAAATACCGTTGTTTGCTTCGGCAGTCAGGAGTTTGAGCCTTCCGCCTCTAAGCTGTACCACACCTCCCGGAGTAAGCATTTCGTTTGCCGTACCGCTGAGCACATCTCTGACTTCAACGATATGAGGCGCCGGCTCGGCTACGATAACCTTTTCGGTTTTCACCTTTCGGGCTGCTTCCCGCAATGCCGACCCCGCATAAAGATTGATTTTTGCGGGATGGGTTTTCGGATTGACAGCGTCCGCCGCCCCTTCGACAGCGCCCGGAATACTCCACTGCGTAACAAACACAGGAGTATTTACCGCCTCGCCCTCTTCGGTAATGGCACACAGCTCGGCAAAGAACTCGTTTACCGCCGCCTCAATCTGAGCCGGAGTCAGTCCGGGATAACGTGCGCTGATGCGCTTAAAAATCGCCGGCAAGTCATGCGAGCGAACATCGACCGGCTGCGCCGTATAATCATTCGGGGCAGGGGTCAGAAGATTTTCGATTAGGGTATATCTAAGCATACTTGAAAAAAATTTAGATTGTTATACAATAAAAAAAATACGCACCCGCGGCAAATCCGCGTTGCGTTGTTGTGATATGTTTTCCGAAATTTATTACTGCATTTACATACGTTGAAATACGTAACTGCCTGATTATCTCTCTCTCTCTCTCTCTCTCTCTCTCTCTCTCTCTACAATAATCGTGCCAAAGCAGACCGAAATACGACCTGTTTGGAAATTATTCCCAAAATCATTGAAAAAGCGATGTGATTTTAAACAATTCATAAAAACAAAATATACTGTTATAAAACGGGGCAAAGTTATAATATTTTTTTAATACGGCAAACAAAATATTGTAGATTTTGTTAAAACATGCCTTCTTTTTTTTGTTCATGATAAAACAGTATGTTAAAATACAAACAGTTAGATTACGATTTTTTTTTATGTGTATTGATGCATTATGGGGTTTGTATCCTGTTTTGCATTGCGTATAATAATAGTTTTATAATATTTTTTAATAATCTTTCAGAGATACTGCGCTCGGCATCATTTTGAGAGAACCGAAAGAAGGCTGCAAGCCCGATAATCAATCGTAGGGGCAGGGCATGCCTTGCCCAATGTCGTCAAATTGAAGGCTAAAATGTTGTAGCAAAGAGCATCCCGTCGGGATGCATTGCTCGGTAGATAACCCGGTATAATCCTCTATTGCATCCTGTTAAGGATGCATCCCTCACGGAAACTTTAGTTCGGCGGAGCCAAACTTCAGTTCGACGAAGTCAATGCAGAAAGAGATGTCGCAAAAATTCTACCGAGCGACGCATCCCTCCGGGATGCGGAGAGACGAAAACCCTTAATTTGATGACATTGGGCAGGGCAAGCAGTCATTGGGAAACGAGGAGATAGCAATGGCGCTTATATTTTCTATTTTCGTAAAAACCTTAATCAAACCTCAGAACTTAAAGAAATTCCTGGCGTTATAATACGACACATTTTCGACTAATTGAGCCAGAAACGGCAATTCCTCTTCGGGTAACAAGCCCTGTTCCACGTCAGTGCCAATCAGATTGCAGAGAATACGGCGAAAATATTCGTGTCGGGTATATGAGACAAAACTGCGCGAATCGGTCAGCATACCCACAAACCGGCTCAACAAACCGAGATTGGACAGAGTATTTAACTGCGCTTCCATACCCGATTTCTGGTCGAGAAACCACCAGCCCGAACCGAACTGCATTTTCCCTGCGACAGAACCGTCCTGAAAATTGCCAAGCGTAGTTACAACCAGCTCGTTGTCGCGAGGATTAAGGTTATAGACAATTGTTTTCGTCAATTTATCGTCAATATCAAGCCTGTCGAAGAATTTGACCATGGATTTTGCTACTGTCGGGTCGCTCATGGAATCGAAACCCGTATCGGGACCCGCTTTTCTGAACAGGCGGGTATTGTTATTGCGTATAACACCGTAATGAAACTGTTGGGTCCAGCCCTTTTCCCAGTCCATAATCGCCCCTTCGTACAGAATTGCCGACTTGTATTTTGCGATTTCCGATGGAGTAAGCGACTGTCCGCCATATACCCTGTTGAATATGGTATTAATTTCGGATTGAGTAAAATCTTCGGCATAAAACTCTTCGAATCCGTGGTCGGAAAGTTTGCAGCCCACATTTGCAAAGAAGTCGTGCCGTTTGCGTAAAGCTTCGATTAAATCGGAGAAACTGCTTATGGACACTCCCGACACTTCGGAAAGTTTTTCCACGTATGCGCGGAAATGAGCCGGCGTTTCCACTGCCATAGCTTTATCCGGACGCCATGTCGGCAATGTCTTTATCGAAAAGCCTTCGTTTTTCAGGGCAATGTGATGTACAAGCGAATCGACAGGGTCGTCGGTGGTACAGACCGTTTCGACGTTAAAGCGTTCCATCAGTCTGCGTGCCGAAAACTCCGGAGTACGCAGTTTGGCAGAACATTCGTC
>JAITBC010000027.1 GCA_031283785.1 Tannerella sp.
GACTGTTTATAAATTCAAACTGTGCATCCCGGTCAGGATGATTTTCGCCCTCTTTTGTCTTGCGATTCGTCTGCAAACTGTAGCCCATCTCCCGCAGTATCCGACGGACCAACTCGTGAGACACTTTATAGCCCTCTCCATTGAGCATCTCCTGTATCTTGCGCACGCTTTTACCTGTCCATAACAATAACTTTTCAGGGTCGCCCACCACGTAGGGTTCTACTGTTTGCCGGATAGCTTCCTGTAAGCCCGGATGTTTGGCTACCTCCTTTTTCCGACCGCCGCCGGACCGCCTTATTTTTCCTTTTTCAGCCTGAAAATCAGTGTTCTTAATATCATCTTCTTCATGGGATATGGCTGCTCGGGATACGCCTGATAACTTTGATATCTTACTTTTGCCGCCCCAACCTATACTGCTTGCCTCGGCGGCAAGGTAGAGCCTTTTCTGCTTCTCGTTTTTTCATGAACTCCGTCATTTAATCGATAGATTTATTTGTTGACGGGTATATAAAGTCGATTCAGCCCGGTATGCGAGCATTACGATAATATTTTTAAGTTTTTTACTTTCCTGTTTAAGCATATTGTCTTGTTTATCAGGAGGCATCCGGTCGACAGCGATTCTGGAATCTACAGTTTTCCTTTCCCTGACAAGCCTGTTAATATCTTCATCAAAATCGTTAATCTGTTCGAGCATCGTTTTTTCGTGTGTGATTATTTTTTGCAGTTTTCTCACTTCCCTGAACCATCCTGCATCGTTAATACGGCATCCGAGCTCGCAAAGTCGCATCGTGACATCCATATTATCTACTTTAACTGCAGTTTTTTCAAACAGGGATTCATCCCATTTGTCTTTAACGTTTTTACGATATGAAATGACCGCTGTACGATCTTCCTTCATGAGTCGTTTGAACCATTTCGGGCCGTATGCTTCTCTGTCAAAAACTGTTGTGAACAGTGGCTTTTTCGACGTTTTATCTGCTGCAGTCTCAGTAACTTTCTTTATCTCAATGATGGCTTTTTCTATTACTGCTTTCAATTTTTCATTCAGTTCGCCGATAATCACCATCAACGGCAAGCCATCAAATGTGTTTACATAAAATTCTGCCGTTGCTGTTAAACACAGTTTTTCGCGCGATACATAATGTTTGGGCAGACCGGCAGAATAACCGCTGTATACCCTGACATGACAGTCAATATAATAGAATGATTCGTCCATCTGTTCCGACCACAATACTCCGCCATGTAAAACACTTTCCTGTGCTTCGAAACGACTGTCTGCGTAAACCTGCATGCCGGTACATGCCAAACCCCGTTCCTCTTCCATTGTGACGCCTGTAACTGAATGAGCGTCAATTTCACTGCGCTGACTGCGGGTCAACAGTGTGACTGAACTCCCGTTACAGGTATCCGGTGTATCCAAATCTTCTGTCTCGTCTGTAACTGCAGGAATATCAAGTCTCTCCGGAATATCCGGAACAGCCGGATTATTTACGCGGTCTGTACCCTCTGTAATTACTTTTTTTTAACGACCCTGTTTTTATTGCATAACGTATGCTGCCTTCTGACAAACCTTCTTCTCCGGCAATAGAATTTACACTCTGTTGATTATCCGGTTTATTCGGTATCCGTTCCAGTACCGGAGGTAACAGTTTATAACTGTGTCCATGACGGTTATCTGAACCGAAAAAGCCCGTTTCGCCTTCGTCTTCCAGCTTCTTTTTCCATTTGCAGACACTGCTGTGGGAGACGTGAAACGTTGATACTGTGTCACTGTTTTTACACAATCCCTGAAGTACCGGACTCGACGTTACGTAACGAAATTTTGTCATATCATCTTTATGATGTGAATATACAGGCATCCCACAATGCAGATAACAGACCCGGTCTTCATGTTCATATACCGCTGAACTCGGGGTTATCAGGCGTGAATCTGCTGGAAACAACGGTAATAATAATTGACTCATAACTCATTTTTTTGCAAATTTATTGTTTTTTTCTTTGCGAAAAAATCGCCTTGTATACATGTTGAAAGAGGATAGTATATTAGCGTTAAACTTCCAATTTTTTGACGATTCCTATGCACAAAACATGACCGCGTGAAGTATAATAAAATTTGGTGCAAAAACAGCTTTTTTGTTCAAATAATTTTTCCAGTAATCGTCCGAATCTTTTCAATCCGGCTATTCCACGGTAACTGATTTAGCGAGATTTCGGGGTTGGTCTACATTGCAGCCGCGCATTACGGCGATATGATAAGATAACAGCTGAAACGGGATGATTGTCAGCAACGGCGACAATGCTTCGTGACAAGCCGGGATTTCAATAACATGGTCGGCAAGCTTATAGATATCGTCATTGCCTTTTGTCGCAATGGCGATTACCTTTCCTTTACGCGCTTTTACTTCCTGGATGTTGCTAATCATCTTTTCGTACAACATATTGTTTATCGCCGGCACAAAGACCGGTAACGTCTCGTCAATCAGGGCAATAGGACCATGTTTCATCTCTGCTGCCGGATATCCTTCGGCATGGATATAGGATATTTCTTTCAGTTTCAGCGCGCCCTCTAACGCTACGGGGAAAAGTATTCCCCGTCCAAGAAAAAGCGCATTGGGTGCATCTTTATAGACGGCGGCGATATCTTTGATTCGTTCCTCATTTTTTAATATTTCTGCGATCATCTCCGGAATCCGGATAAGTTCGCGGATAAGCGCTTTGTAACTGTCGTCCGATAGCTTGCGACGTTTATAACCCATAAAAAAAGCCATCATTGCGAGCACTGTAATCTGTGAAGTAAAAGCTTTGGTGCTTGCTACTCCTATTTCAATGCCGGCATGTGTATAGACACCTGCATCTGTTTCCCTTGACAGGGATGAACCGGCAACATTACATATTCCGAGGATGGTCGCTCCATAATTTTTTACCATACGTACAGCCGCTAAAGTGTCGGCCGTTTCGCCGCTTTGCGAAATAGCGACAACCAAATCGTCTTCATCGATTATGGGATTGCGGTAACGGAACTCGGACGCATATTCAACTTCAACAGGTATACGCGTATATTCTTCAAACAAATATTCGCCAACCAGCGCGGCATGCCAGGATGTGCCGCATGCTATAATTATAATACGTTTCGCCTTGAGGAGTTTGGGCATTACGTCGAGTATTCCGCCGAGGAATATTTTACTTTGATCCATTGATATTCTGCCACGGAAAGTATCGGTAATCGAAGCGGCCTGTTCGTGTATTTCCTTATGCATGTAATGCTTAAAATCTCCTTTATTGATGCTGTCGATGCTGAGATTGACAGTTTTTATTTCAGGCGTTTTTGTATCGTTATACAGATCTTTCAGGTCCAGCCCTCCGGACGAAACAACGGCGACCTCCTCATCATTTAAATACAAGACACGGTCGGTATATTCGATAATAGGCATGGCGTCGGAAGCCAGAAAATATTCGTTTTCCCCCACGCCTATCACAAGCGGGCTTCCTTTTCGGGCTGCAATAAGTTTGCCGGGTTCTTCTTCGCAGGCGATGACAAGCCCATAAGCTCCGACAACCTTAGTAAGAGCTAACCTGACAGCTAATTCTGCGCTGACTTGTTGTTCGAGATATACATTTTCAATCAGGTTTGCCAAGACTTCCGTATCCGTTTCACTTTTAAAGACATATCCCCGATTTTTCAGCTCTTTTTTTAGATGCGCATAGTTTTCAATGATGCCGTTATGAACGACATAAAATTTCCTGTTCATTGACTGATGAGGATGGGCATTGACATCACTCGGTTCGCCATGCGTAGCCCAACGGGTGTGTCCCATGCCGATCGACCCGGAAATATCCCTGTTCTTTGTCGTTTTCTGCAAATCGTTTACGTTCCCTTTACATTTGTAAATATTTGTGCTGCCGTTAAACAATACAATGCCTGCGGAATCATATCCGCGGTATTCAAGACGCTGTAGCCCTTTAATCAATATCGGGTAAGCCGTGCGACCCCCTACATAAGCAACTATTCCACACATATATTTTTCGGTTTAAATAGAATATCGGATGTTATCTTAAAACCTCATTGTTAAGGCGGCTCTGTCCGGGCAGGCATTTATTAAGTTTCTCTATCACGATGTCTGCCGACCGGCTCTTTTTCTCAATATGTTCGAGAATCTCTGTTACTGCCGGATGACTTGTGAACTCGCCCCGTACATTCTCGAAATCGGAGATTCTTGTTTCGTCTTCTCCGTCAATACCAAATCCGGTCTGTGATTTCAGCGTAAATTCCTTTTTAGCATCCGTGTAAATCATATTATCAAGCGTTACTACCGCATTTTTCCATTTTTCCACAAATATTGCCAGCTGTTTTGCAGAAACATTCTCCACATCAATCCCTTCTTCGGTTTTGAGCGTTGAGGCAATCCAATTCCACGACCAGTTAAGATAATTGTCTTTCCATTTGTGAAATATTTTGTTTATTTCACATGTCCGTGTAATCGTACCTTTTTCTATCCCTTCAATCATTTTTAGCACTTTTTCTTTAGGGACCAGCAATCCGGCCATATCAATCCATTCGCCCCTTCCTTCGCATTTACCGGCATATTTATCCGTTTTATCCGTGACGTCCCGCCTACTGCATTCTCCGCCTTCGGGCGCAATTGCTTTTCGCATTTCTTCCTCATTGGAATAATCCGCGATTTCAAGTTTTTTCACCAATCCGCTTCCAAGAAATTTAGTGATAGCCGTTTTATATAAAGAAAGTCCTTTTTCAAGGGCTCTGTTTGTTATTTTAACATTATTATACATGTAATAATCGGAAGCCGGGCCGGATATTTTTTTGAGGTTTTCCAACGCTTCAATGCCTCTGATAATTTTACGGATAGAGTAGGGGCTTAACAGGTTGAAAACAATGCAATCCAATAGATTGTCGTCTTTACGCCGGTCGCGTTTCGGCCATTTCTGAGCGTCGCGTATAGTTCCTATGCTGCGTAGATTGACGCCCGGAGCAAGAAAGCTCTCATTAGAATTTTCTATCAGATAAGAAAAAGGCAGGTCGGATGTATCCATGTTACGGTAATGGCGTCCCATGACTAATGAAAATGCCCCTATTTTTGCAGGCCACAGGATATATGAATCGCTTGCAGTCTTGCTGCCGCGTTCCACAACACCCTGATGGATAGGGCCAAGTTTGTACATGTGATTACTCTGATTAGAACCGCTTCCCGCGTTCAGAAACGAGAAGTAGGCCGCAATCAGCAGCGTAGACTTATGATGGGAAACCGTATACGGCCCGGCGAAGACGGAACATGCTTCACCGTGGAATCCCTGACAATTGGCGAAGAAGACGGAGTTCTCGGCAGAATATTGTTTCCCAAGGATAGTTCCCTGCCCGATAAAACAATGATTGACAACCGACGATTCGCTGATCGTACAGCCGCTTGCCGTAATGAAATTTTCGGCAATAACACCCGAACCTATGTATGAAGGGGCTTTTTCCGAACTGTTGACGCTTCCGTTATTCAGACGGTAGATGCCTTCGATCTTCGCGTAAGGGCCGATGTATACGTTAAGTAGCGTACGGCAATTGAGCAGATGAGCGCCTTCTGCAATTGTACCCGTATTGGAACGTATACCGTCCGTATAGTCATCAATCATGCAGGTCAATTTATTTACCAACTTTGGTTTATGCCGATAAAAGGCAATCAGATATGCCGTATGGGCGGATAACTCATTGTAGATCGGTATTTCACGTCCGCCTGTTTCGTTCAGGACAAGTACTCTGACGCCGTTTCCGAAACTTGACGTGCCGTCGACGGTCAGCGTGTCAATACTTTCAATCAACACATTCTTCCCAATATGATAATTTGCGATATAATTTTTTATCTGATTAATATAAACATCATCGTCAATGACACAATTATGAATCGTCGCATTGTAGATTCCCGAATATCGTTCGATTCCCCCGGCAAACATAATCCTGCGCTTGAATATGCCAAGATAAATATTCCCCGAAAACGACACATTACGAACACGTTCGGCAATAAAACCCTCCTTTGTTTTAACTTTCGACCAATCTTCGCAAAAACAGCCGTTTTTTATTAATGCTTCCGTTTCCAAAACGGAAATATCACGATACCCTTCCATTTGCAGCGAATTTGTATTTTTTTCAGATAAAATCATAACTCGGTATATATGCCGGAACTGTGTTTTTTAAGCAAACTAAACTCCGGGAATTTTTTCCCGTCTCTTTCTATGGGCGCTTTTTTCAGGGATAATATTCTTGGGGGTACCGCCCTCGTTCTCTTGATTCGGACACGTCTTTATGAACTTCCAGATTGCGAACCCAAACAGACAGAATAAAACAATACCGACAGCGGTAGAAGATATGAGTGATATTTTTGAAGCGCGATAATATGTTTCATCAATACATTTGAATTCAATTTTATGCTCTCCGGCCGGTACGGCCAGTCCTCGCAAAATATAGTTTACCCGTACCAAAGGCGCTTCAACGCCGTCAATATAAGCATGCCATGTTTTATAAAAAACTTCTGAGAATACGGCAAGGCGAGGCGTCGTACTGCTGCTTTCGTAAAGCAGATTCCCAGGATTGGCATAGTCCGTCAAACGAATAAACGCCGTACTGTCTTTTTCGTGCTGTAAAGCTTCCCAGTCCGGCAAACGGCTCTGCCATTCCTTGTCAATAAAAGCCGTTTGTGCAGGATCAAAATCTTTTATCGCAACAATCTCCTCATCAGGCGAATCAAGCCACTTAATTTCATTCACAAACCATGCATTTCCCAAAGCTTGACTATTGAATTGTACTTGCGGTCCTTGCTGCGTCGGAACAATCAGGTAGCGCGTGTTAAGCATGTTCAATACATTAGGATTGATGCTTTGTGACAGATGGTAATCAATAATATCCTGATAACGGCGGAGTTTAGCCGGGCTGTATCCTCCGATTGATTTATGGAAATACGACGTTTCCGATTCGTTAAAAGGACTTTTCGTCAGGTTGAATACCCGATAATTCGGGTCTTTATCCTTCAGTATCTGCGAGTCTGCCGGCGTGGCGACAAACTCCCATGCTTTTTTCTTAGGAATAAAACTGTCATAATTTATGAACCGTTTATCGACCATCCAGAGGTCGATAAGAATTAATCCTCCCAAAACGATTACCACATAAGCGATCTTGAAGGAGTTTTTCAAATAGAGCCATAAGATAACTGCAGCGTCCACAATGAAGAAAAACGAACGCCAGGCGTCGGAAGTCAACATACGTTGCCTGTCTGCGATCAGTGCGGTTAGAAGTTCCGGATAATTCTGGAAATAGTTATCCGACGGAGAAGAGAAACTCATTATACTGCTTCCAAACAATGCATAAAACAGGCATAATCCTCCGGTTATTCCGGCAGCAATATACAAGGGACGGCGCAAATTCTGTCTATCGGTCTGTTCCAGAAAGGTTTTTACCGCTAATATCCCCAAAGTTACCATCGAGACTTCGGCGATGACAAGCGCCATGGATGGCGTACGGAATTTATTGTACAGCGGTAAATAGTGAAAAAGGAACTCATTCAGCGGGAAGTGCCTGCCCCACGATAGAATAAAAGACACAATGGTTACACCCAGCAGCCACCATTTTTCCTTTCCTTTCACAATCATCAGACCCAGTACGAACAGAAAACAAACAATAGCTCCCACGTACACAGGGCCGGAGGTAAAAGGCTGATCGCCCCAATATGTCGGCGCATGTTTGCAAAATTGGGCGGCCTGCCCCGTTGGACTTAATAACTTGTAACATTCGGATTCCGTACCGATATTATAATGAGAACTTGCCCCGTAAAAATTGGGGATAAGCAAGGTCATTGTTTCACCTTTTCCGTAGCTCCATTGGAATGCGTAATCAATGTCCAGGCCGGAAGATGTTTTTTCCCCTTGCGCATTGTTCTGCAGTACGGCGCCGCCCCGCATCGTTTCTTTCGTATAATCGGCTGTGGTAATCAGTTTGCCCGCTTGCGGAGCAATCGCCAGTAAAGCGACAACCAGCAATAACGCGGAAGATTTAAAATAATCCGCAAGCGTATGTTCCCTTATCGCATATATTAAGTAAATGATTGCTAATACGATAATCATCAGTAACAGATAATAGCTTATCTGTTGATGTACCCATACCACGTTCAATCCTGTAAAGATAAGCGTAACAATAGATCCCCATAAATATTTCTTCCGGTAACAGAGTATAATTCCACCGATTGTCGGAGCCATCGTCGCCATGACTAAACATTTGTTTAAATGTCCGGCCTCAATGATAATCAAATTATAGGACGCCAATGCATACGCAACGGCGCCTGCTGCGCTTAACCAGGGTTTGCAGCCTAAAGAAATCAAAAAAATATAGAACCCAATCAGATAAAGAAATAACAGGTTCAAATTTCCCGGCATGATATATCCTGTTAGGTTAAGATACCCGAATATATTAAATATTGGCGGGTCATATGTGTAATTAGCCGGCATTCCGCCGAACATTCTGTTCGACCAGAAAGCATATTCGCCTGTTTGTTGATGATAATCAGTCAAATCTTTCCCCCATCCGGCAACGCTTTTCACATCACCCTGTGCTAAACTTTTGTCTTCAAAAAGTTCCGGAGCAAAATAAATAATCGCCAATACTGCAAAAAATAATATTGCGATTATATGCGGAATACTTGTTTTTAGTTTTTCTTTCATCTTATTTGATTTATATTAGAAAAATAACGGAAAATAATTCGGTTTATTTTGAATGAGTCATATATAATCCCTCATTTATACAATCTTTTTTGTTCCTTTCGCCCAATAAAAACGAACTGCAAACCAGACGTGTAATATGCCCGTTACGACGATGCCATAATATTTGCACATGATGTCATAACGTTCTTTTAAAGAGGCTTTACGGTTGGCAGTAGTCAGTCCTTCATATAAATAGTTTACTAAACGTAAACGGGAATTGACAATCGTATTCGCCGCCTTCATACACCGGATACACCAGTCAAAATCACTGGAAAAACGGTATTGCAGGTTGTATTCCGGTGCAATATCCCGCTTAGCTACAAAAGCCTGATGACATACCAGCATCCCCATCCTGAAACTTTTCCACGTCAGTGTTTTAGGGGCTTTCAAGCGTCGTGTGGCAATAATGTCACCCTCATTGTTCATTATATTTGTTTCACCGTACAAAATATCAGGTATCTGGTGCTGTTCAACCATGTTTGCCAACTCCGATACAATATTCCCGTTCTGTAAAGTGTCGCCTGCATTCAGAAACCATACGTAATCGCCTGTCGCCATTCGTAATCCCTTGTTCATCGCATCATACAGACCGGCGTCAGGTTCGCTTATCCAATGTGAAACAGCCGATTCATACTGCCGGATAATATCTTTCGTATTATCGGATGAATTTCCATCTATAATAATATATTCAATTTGCGGATAAGTTTGATTTATTACGCTCAGAATTGTCCGTTCTAATACTTTTCCGGCATTAAAGGTGATGGTAATTATGGAAAATAGGGGAGGATTATTCATAAACAGATATTTTACGGTGTGATTTTTGACGTTTTTTTACAGGGGAAAAAGATACAACCTTTTTCGGATATACCCGCCAAATTAGCGCTAAATTTTCGGATATACCCGCCGAATTAATGCAAATTTTTCGGGTATAACCACCGAAATTAATACAAATTTCTCGGAGAATACCCCCGCCGCCGAGCTATCTAAAAATATTATCCGAATATATCACGTAA
>JAITBC010000146.1 GCA_031283785.1 Tannerella sp.
ATGAATTTGTTCCTGCGGAGAAATTGGTACAAACGAAAGCGGAAACATATACTGTAGAAGGGTATAATAGCAGGATACGCCATTATTTAGCGCGTTTTAGGAGAAAGACAAAATGTTACAGCAAAGCGCAATACATGATGGAAATATCGCTGAATTTATTATTTCTGAAACTTAATGGAGAATTATATATACTAAATTAACAATGCCCGTTTTTCATACTTAAGATATAAATATATCTGCAAAGATAAAGAATATTTGTCGTTTTTGCAAATTTCGTCTCTAAATGCAGCGATTCAGGGAGAAAAAACAGAGCGGTAAAAAATGGAAGAAATTGGACAAGGGACAAGTGATTCTGCCTGCCGGGAAATCCCGACAGTAAAAAAAGAGTTTCGAATGTCTGTTATTTCTGTTTTGTAAAATTATAACCTTATAACCGTCGCGGAGCGAGTGAGAAAACCTTTGACATTCAAAACAACGATTTCGGCTGGGGACGTCTTCCCTGTTCGGCGATGAATCATAACACCGTTTACCCGATACTCACAGCCATGATGAAAAACTTCTATAACCACATCGTTCAAAAGGTGTCGGAAGTCTTCGACGACATACAGCCCTTTACACGTCTAAAGCGCTTTATCTTCCGTTTCATATATGCGTAGCAGGGATATGGATAAGGCAGGGACGGCAGCACAAACTTCGGTTTTACACCGACAGGCCTTATCACCGTGTGAGATTCGGATGATTATCCGGTTATGTCTGTCTGAAAAACAAACAGGCAGAGGCAGAGGTGTGACCGTTTGTTCCCTGAAGCCCCTTTTGCCGCCTATTCTTCTCTTTGACTGCCGAAGAATGTACCCCTGCTGCGTCAAAATACCTTACGATAATTAAAAATATGCATAAAGATCGCACTGTAAATTTCCCGAAACGCACCTGTAATTTCAACGAAACTGCCAAATTATTTGGTTGCGGATTTTAGGTGTATTTAAAATGAGGCTGCAAAACAAAATTGAAAAAAAATGCAGGGCAAACGCGCGAAATATCCAAAACTTTTTCATTCGGCGTTTGGAGATATTAGGATATTTATCTAATTTTGCCGGTAAATCAATTCAAAATATAAAAATGAAAAACACAGTGTTCAAAACGACTGTATTTCTATTGTCAGCGGTGTATGCGATATCCGTATCGGCCGCGCCGGCATTTTCGCTTTACGACTTGCGATGCGAGCAGGAAGATAATCCTGTTGGAATCGACATTCAACAACCCTGTTTCAGTTGGAAGACATATTCCGTAGAGCGTGGTTTCATTCAGTCGGCTTATCAGATTTTGGTGTCGGATACGCCCGAAGCGACGGAACAGGATAAGGGAAACATATGGAACAGCGGCAAAGTAAATTCGGCGCAGTCTGTATTGATTCCTTTTGCCGGGAAATCGTTGAAATCATTTGCCGTCTATTATTGGAAGGTTCGCACTTGGGACAAAAAGAACCGTCCATCGGAATGGAGCACCGTACAGACGTTTACAATGGGACTGACGAACGCAAACGACTGGGGTCGTGCCGTATGGATTGCCATGGAAAAAGACCGCAAAGAAGAATATACCGTGCCGGCACGACTTGATTTCGACAATATTCGTAAGACAATGGGCGAACGAAGCATCGGTTTTTACAAATTGCCACAGTTACGCAAAACGTTTACCGTACCGAAACCGGTCAAGCGGGCGGTAGCCTGCGTGGCCGGACTTGGACATTTCGACCTTTTCCTCAACGGCGAAAAGGTGGGCGATCATTTTTTGGACGCAGGATGGACAAAGTATGATAACCAGGCGCAGTACGTTGCCTTCGACCTTACCGGACGGTTGCAGGCGGGCGAAAACGTTTTGGGCGTGATGCTGGGGAACGGTTTTTACAATATCCCGTTCGACCGTTATCTGAAATTGATTATTTCGCACGGAGCGCCTAAAATGAAGCTGCACCTGCACATCGAATATGCCGACGGTTCGACCGGTGAAATCGTATCGGACGCTTCATGGAAAGCGACGGAAAGCCCAATTATCTTCTCAAGTATCTACGGAGGGGAAGACTATGATGCCCGTTTGTACAGGGAAGGATGGACAACCCCAGGGTTTAACGACACATCGTGGCAGCAGGCAATCACGACCGGTTACACAGGGACGTTGAGCGTCCAGCGTGCTACGCCTCTCACCGTTCATTCCTCGATTCCGGCAATCCTGGTGTATAAAAACGCACAGGGGAAGTGGATTTATGATTTAGGGCAGAACTTTTCGGGGATAATCCGTATCGCTGTCAAATCGAACGAAAGCAGGACCATACTGTTTCGTCCGGCTGAATTGTTGAACAATAACGGTACAGCCAATCAAAGCGCATCGGGCGGTCCGTTCTACTTTTCCTATACCGCAAAAGGCGCCGGACAGATAGAACGGTGGCAACCCCGATTCACGTATTACGGTTTCCGTTATGTAGAAGTGGAAGGCGCCGTTCCGGCCGGCAAGGATAATCCCGAACATTTGCCGGAGATCGAGTCGCTTACGGGTTTGCACACCTGCAATTCGGCGGATGAAGCAGGCTCTTTTGTCTGTTCAAGGCCGATGTTCAACCAAATCCATTCGCTTATCGACTGGGCGATACGCAGCAACATGGCGAGCGTACTTACCGATTGCCCGCACCGCGAGAAACTCGGCTGGCTCGAACAGGCGCATCTGATGCAATACTCCCTGCAATACCGTTACAACCTGGCGCGGCTGTATCCCAAAATAATGGAAGACATGCGTGCTTCGCAACTGCCTGACGGATGTGTACCGACCATTGCGCCCGAATACGTCCGGTTTGCCAACGGCTTCGAGGATACGCCCGAATGGGGCAGCTCTTTTATCATTTGCCCGTGGTATATCTATCAATGGTACGGCGACCGTCGATTGCTGGACGAATATTATCCGTCGATGCAGCGTTATCTTGACTATCTGGGAACAAGAGCCGACAACCACATCGTAGCCTACGGGCTGGGCGACTGGTTCGACATCGGCCCCAATAATCCGGGATATGCCCAATTGACGGCTAACGGGGTGACGGCTACCGCAATTTACCATTATAATACCACGATTATGCAACACATAGCCTCGATACTGGGCAAGACCGACGACGCCGCCCGTTACGGAGAGCTGGCCGGGAAAATCAGGAAGGCTTTCAACGAAAAGTTTTATGACAGCGCTACCGGAAAAATCGAACGTAACAGTCAAACGGCAAATGCCATTGCCCTGTATGCAGGCCTCGTTCCGGCCGAGCGTCGCACCGATATACTGCAAAACCTGATCGACGATATCCGCGGACGCGGGAATGCACTCACTGCCGGCGACGTGGGCTACCGTTACGTACTTCGGGCGCTGGAAGACGGCGGACGCTCGGATGTCATTTTCGACATGAACAGCCGGTACGACGTGCCAGGTTACGGATGGCAATTAGCCCACGGCGCCACAGCGCTGACGGAGTCATGGCAGGCGTATGGCTTTGTCTCCAACAATCATTTTATGCTGGGGCATCTGATGGAATGGCTGTATGGCGGCTTGGGTGGCATACGTCAGCAGGAAAATTCCATTGCTTTCCGCGAAATCGTGATTGACCCGCAGATTGTCGGCGACGTCCATAGCGCCACGACAAGCTACGAATCGCCTTACGGAACAATCCGTTGCAGCTGGGCGCTGACAGACAAAGACTACAGGATAGAAGTCTCCATTCCGGCGAACAGTACGGCAGAAATACGCCTTCCGACTACGGATGTTCGTCAAGTGACGACTTACGGTTTGCCGCTGTCCACTTCGAAAGATGTGACCGTTATCGGCGTGGATGCAGGCAAATTGCGCATAAAAATCGGTTCGGGAGACTATCAATTCAAGTGCAGCATGAAATTTTTGAATTACACACAGCCAGATAAAAACGTGGTCCAAAATCCGTTTGTGACGGCTAAACTGGAAGAACGCATCCGTCAGACAGAAGTGGATCGGAAAGAAGCAGAGCGTTAGATAGACGCCTTTCCCCTATAAATTTTGCCGGATATTTTTATCCGTCTGTGTGGAATGTGGCTCTATAACGAATAGAGTGGGTAATCGAATTTGAGCTTAGCCGTCAAGAAGTATATCATGTTAATGAAGTTTCTGGTATTTCTATAGCCTCTGGCCCTTCTTTTAGCCAGTTGTGTTTTACTGTTAATACCTTCCAGTACACCGTAAACGTTCGGCCAAGTACATCTTGCGTAGTTGATACGGCAGTATTAGTTTTGCCGTCAAAAAGGTATGTCAAAACAAACAGGCGCACACAAGTTAAGCGAAACGGAAGGCTTCGCACATATAGAATCGTATCTGTCAAGCGGCTTACGCCCGTCGGAATATTACCGCAAACACAATCTCTCGGAGTATCAGTTTTATAATTGGCGCAGACGTTATCAGTCAGTTCATCCGGAGTTGTTCGAATCCAGGTCAAAGCCTGCCGTTTTCAGGAAAGAGTTCCATGAGGTGAAATTTGACAGGGAATCCGTGTCGGATTCAGCGTCAAGCAGATTGGAGTACGGTAATGTTCAGCCTGAATGAATCCGATCGTTACCGGCTGTGCCCGTCAAGTCAGGATATGCGCAAAGGGTTTGACGCCCTTTCGGGTATACACCGGGAACGCTGTATGTCCGTCGCATTGTCCGCCGCAAATATGCTCTTGCAAAAGAGGAGGGCGTGGTAATTGGCGAATTGCCGTCGCTTCCACTACCCAAAAGTTCGGCAGGCGTCTCTTTGCTATCGCATCTTTTGGTGAGCAAATACCGGGATCATCTTCCTTTCTACCGTCAGATAGAGATGTTCAAACGTTAGGGTGTAAAACTCTCCCCTGCCACGGTGAACGGCTGGTTTGCAGCATCGACAGATCTTTTGGATCCCTTGTATGAGACCATGAAAAAGGAGGTGATGTCGTCGGATTACATTCAGATAGACGAGACGACGATACCGGTGATGGATCGGGATCATCCCGGAGCAACAAAAAAGGGTTATCATTAGATAATCCGAGCGCCGGAGATGCGGAAACTCTACTTCCATTACGACGAAGGTTCGCGTGCGCAACGGGTAGCAATCGACATCCTCAAAGATTTTCAGGGAGCGGTGCAGAGCGATGGCTATGGCGCATATAATATTTATGAAAATAAGAAAGGCATACTTCTTTTGGGCTGTTGGGCGCATGCGAGGCGGAAATTTGAACAGGCCCTGAAGAATGACCCCCACAGGGCACAGTTTGCCCTGGAACAAATCCAGCAGCTCTA
>JAITBC010000161.1 GCA_031283785.1 Tannerella sp.
AAAAGACCGTCCCGACCTGAAAGCCGCTGTGATCATCTTCACCGGTAAAGACAAATTCGAAATAACCGAAGTTTTATAATTATCATCAAAATTGCCGACGACTCTTTAGTACGGATTTATATGATTTTGTCATCAGTGAAATGGACGCCGTAGAAGAATCCCTGAAAAGTCTTACCGAGTACGGACGCGCTTCACAGGGCGCTGCACTGGCCTTGAAATGCCGCGCTGCACTGTATGCAGGCAGTATTGCTCAATTCGGCACGGTACAACTGGACGGTTTGCTGGGGATACCGCAGGCTCAGGCGCCAGGCTATTACCAAAAAAGTTATGACGCCGCAAGGAAAATCATCAACACAAGCAAATACGCATTGTACAATGACGATGAAGACAGGGTGACGAATTTCAAAAATGTCTTCCTGAAAGAGCGAAACAGGGAAATGATTTTTGTCAAGCAATTTGATGAAACGCAGAACAGTTGGTACTACGGTTTTCTGCTTTGTCCCAAACCTCATGGTTATGATGTGGGAATGAGTGGCGCTCCTTATTTGGAGATGGCGGAAGAATTTGAATATACCGACGGCAGACCCGGCACATTGGACAGAGATGCCATTCAGCAGGGATTGTGGAGCATGGAAGAATTGTGGGGGGACAAGGACCCCCGTTTCCTGGCTTCCATCTGGACAAACGGAACGCCATGGAAAGGAGGACAGGTGGATTCGCATTATGGATTAATTGGTGGCGACGGAGTGTTGTATGACAGTCAGCAGGATGCCTATGGCGGAATACCGGCCTGGGGAAATCAAAGGGTTATAACGGATTTTGGCTCGGGTTTCGGCATATTAAAAATGTTAAATGAAGCCTCCGAGATAAATTTTACGGAAAGAGACGGAGTCGACTGTCCGATTTTTCGCTATGCCGAAGTGTTGTTGAATCTTGCCGAAGCGTCTTTTGAACTGGGTAAGGTTGACGAGGCGCTGGATGCCCTCAATCAAGTCAGGGACAGAGCAGGCATTGCCCCAAAAACGTCTGTCGACAGAGACGCCATCCGTCATGAGCGAAAGGTGGAGTTGGTATTTGAAGGACATCGCTACTGGGACGTGCGTCGCTGGCGGATTGCCGTAGACAAACTGTCGCAGCCGGGTTCCAGTTTGAGATACATTCTGGATTACAATACAAGCAAATATCAGTTGAGAGTGTATGACAATTACGATGGCCCCACAACGCCACCTCGCTTTTACGAACACAATTATTATTTCCCCATTACGTTAAACAGAACGGGACAAAATCCGAATCTGGTAGAAAACCCGGGATATAACTGATTGAAATATATTACTTTCCCGGATGGAAGTTCCCTTTCGTCCGGGAATCTTTTCGTCCGGGAATCTTTGATAGAAACAAAGGATATAAATTATTTTTTTAGCGAATAAAATTATGTATAGGAATCATTTTTTTTGCCAAACGGCAATTATTGGAATTTTCAGTCTTTGCAGCCTGTATATTCAGGCACAGACTTTTTTTGTCGCAGTATCCGGCGATGACGACGCTCCGGGAACCCGTGAAAAACCATTGGCGTCGCTGGTGGAAGCGCGCGACCGGATACGTGAACTACGTCGTCGGGGCGCATTGACCGATACGGTTTTTGTAAGGATATTTCCCGGAACCTATCATCTGACGAACGCCGTCACCTTCTCGAAAGAAGATGCCGGAACAGCGCAATCTCCCACAGTTTATACTTCGGCAACGGAAGAACGTCCGGTAATTTGCGGCGGAATCGAAACGGGACGCTTTGAAACAGTACGCCCGGATTTGTGGCGAGTGTTCGTTCCGGAAACAAGATTCGGATTCTCATTCGAACAGCTTTATATCAACGGGGAACGCCGGTTTCGCGCACAAACGCCGAACCGGGGCTGTTTCTTCCGGATTGAACGGATGGACAGGACAATATTGGCCGGCTCGAAAGACCGGGCGAAATATTCGATACACAAGGTTGTTCCCCGGAAAGAGGATATGTATTTTCTGTCCGATATGGAAGGAGGAGAAGCGGAACAGTCGCGGGTAACCTTCTATCATAAATGGGAAACGGTATCCAAACCGGTTGAATACGTAGATACGGGTGATACGGCATTTTATATTTCCGGCAAGCATCTGTATCATGCTACGGACGAGAGCCGTTATATTGTGGAAAACTACCGCAAAGCGCTGGATGTGCCGGGCGAATGGTTTTTACAGCGCGACGGATGGCTGTATTATATCCCTCAACCGGGCGAAACGCCTGAAAACGTCCGCTGCACAGCGCCTGTTGCGGAACAGTTCCTGAAAATAGAAGGGAACAGGGAACGGCCTGTCCGGCATATCCGCTTTGAGAATCTTCATTTCGAGACGGCCGGCTACCGTACTCCCGTGAACGGATATGAATCGCCGCAGGCCGCCTGCCGTGTGGAAGCAACCGTTATGCTGGATCATGCGGAGAATATTGAATTTCTGAACTGCAATATCGCTCACACAGGATTACATGCGATATGGTTCCGGGAAAATTGCTCCCGTTCAAAAGTGGAACACTGTCATTTGTATGATTTGGGAGGCGGCGGTGTGAAAATCGGGACGCTACATATCCCTGAAGAGAAATCGGTGACAAATCATATTGTCTTGAACAATAATATTATCCATCACGGAGGATATGTTTTTCCTTCGGCCGTAGGTGTTATTATTTTTAACGGATGCGATAATGAAATTACCTATAATGAGATTGCCGATTTTCGCTATTCGGGTGTTTCGTGCGGCTGGATATGGGGCTATGCCCACAGTCCGACCAAGCGGAACAAAATCGAATACAACCACATTCATCACCTCGGATGGGGCGAACTTAGCGACATGGGCGGCGTTTACACGCTGGGCAATTCCGAAGGAACAACCGTGAGCAACAATGTGATTCATCATGTTTATTCCAACGGATACGGAGGCTGGGGACTGTATACCGATGAGGGTACGACCGGTATTGTGATGGAAAACAATCTGGTTTATGCCTGTAAGAGCGCCGGATTCCACCAGCATTACGGCAAGGACAATCTCATCCGGAATAATATTTTTGCCCTGACTCGCAAATCGGCCATAGAGATTTCAAGAGTGGAGGAACATCTGTCATACACTTTTACGAACAATATTATTTATCAGGACAGCGGAAAATTAATATCGGACGTATGGGGAGGCGACAACGGACTCAAAATAAAAGTGAACTATGATTACAACTGCTATTGGGTAGCGCATAATTCGTCGCCTGCATTTTACGGCTTGTCATTCGGGGAATGGAAAAAATTGGGCAGGGACAAACATTCCATTATGGCAGACCCTCTTTTCGTTCGTCCCGACAAATTTGACTTCCGTCTCCGGAATACCTCCGTTGCCAAAAAAATCAAATTCAAGCCGTTTGATTACTCGCAAGCCGGCGTCTATGGAAGTAAAAAATGGAAGGAAAAAGCCCGGATGTCGGTGGAACTGGAAAAAACATTCGACGAAGCCGTAAAAAAATGGGCTGAATAAGTCTTCATGATGCTGCCGGTCGACGGTGGCGGCCAGGTCTTCGGTGGTGAGGAGCATGAAGAAGGTCGGTCCGGGGCCTAATTTGGACGCACCGTCCACGAGTTTGAGGAAGGCCGCCTTGATGATGAACAGCTTGCAAGAGCTTTCGAATTTCTGTCCATGGAAGATTCCATGAAATATTCGTATTAATTCGTGTAATTCGTGGACAAATCTCTCCCGTATTCCCATCTCTTACCTGTAAGTCGTTTTTTTATTACTTATCGTTCTCTGTTTGCGCGAGTGAACATCACCGTGTAGTTGCTTTACATCATTGCCCAAAGTGTACTCTTCAAGCCGAACGTCAACAGGATAACCGAAACGACCGGCGTGTACCGTATAATGCCTTTATTGTCAAAGACGATATAGAATTTGGCTACCGGAACATTTTACCGCTATAGATATTCGGATTGAACATTAGACGCAAAGGCGGTAAAAATTTTAATTTCCGGATTTTTTTGTTTGGAATTGATTATTCTAGTTACCTTTGCGACGGTAAAAAAAGGCAAGACCCGCGAATCCGTCAAAAAGGGGAACATCCTGTAAATATTTCAATGGAACGGAAAACGTATTGAGGAAGCGACGGAGACGGTAATATCAAAACGATAAAAGGGGATGATACCAGCGATAATATTGCCGGAGAATTATTACCCGGTGCACACGGTAAGGGGTTTTATTCCGGTCAGGGAGTATTGGTGTATTCCAACAATGGCGAATATAGCGAGGAAGCGCGGCGCCGCTTCGATATACCTTCAGGCTCGCTGTCGGAATGGGACGGCAGGAAATGGACGCTGGTACGCCGCAACCAGTTTGTGGAAGTAACCGGCCCCGGTGGTATCTGCGGCAATCCTCACCCCGCGACAGACCCGATATGGGCTACCGGCTGGGACCACAAATCCGTCCTTCTCGGCGTTCGCGAAGCGGAAAAGGGTTGGCGTTTCTACCGTTTGCCCAAAGCCAGCCACAGCTACGACGGCGCACACGGCTGGAACACCGAATGGCCGCGTATCCGCGACGTCGGCGCCGGCGACCAACCCGACTACCTGATGACGATGCACGGCCTTTTCTGGCGTTTTCCTGCGACATTCACCTCCGGCAACTCGGCCGTCGCTGGCGTCTGCCGCTGGGCAACGAGGCCTTCGCTCCGCTGACGAACCGCGGCGCCCTGCGCATCTGCCGCGAAGTAGCCACCGAGCGCGACCTGTTAAACTGCCTGGGCGCCTTCTACGAACTCCCCGCCGAGAACGCCGACGGGTATGCTAAAATACGCCCCGTCGCTTCGCATAACTTCCGTATCCACGACTACGCCTCATATCGCGGCATGATCGTCCTCACCGGCGTGACGCCCGAAGAAGGGCGCGACAATCCCCACATCGTCGTCTCTGACGACCGGAAAGCCGCCGTATGGGTCGGCGTCATCGACGATTTGTGGCAGTTGGGCAAGCCCGTCGGACACGGAGGCCCGTGGAAAAACACACAGGTAAATGCCGGTGAAAAATCCGACCCGTACCTGTGCGGCTTTTATGACAAAAAAACACTGTCTTTGTCGCATCAGTCAGATAAGGAAGTTGTGTTCACTATCGAAGCCGACCCGACCGGAAACGGCGACTGGATGGAATACGCCGCCTGTACCGTCAAACCGGGCGAAACGTGGAAACACACGTTCCCCGAGACATTTCAGGCACGATGGATACGGTTCGCATCCGGCGCCGCCGCCGTGGTCACGGCATGGCTGGAATATGAATAGCCGCTTCCCCGCCCGGAAAACCGGACGGTACAGATGTGCCTTCAAAGGAAAAAAAATTAACATTTAAAACATTACAATTATGTCAGAGAACAAAAACAAAGTGTACGTCGAACTTTACGACGCATCACTGACCCCGAGGAAAGACGACCGTATCGGTCGCGTATTGAGTAACGGTTCGGCCAGTATCGACGATCTGATCGCCGATGCTGTCGAACGCGGAACAGACATCAGCCCCGTCATACTGCGGGCCTCCTACGATTTGCTGAAGACTTCCGCCCTGCGCCGCATCCTGCGTATGCAGCGGGTGGAATTTGGCCTCGGCACCAATTACGTCGAATCAACCGGCATCTTCATCGGCGACGCCGCCAGGTGGGACTCCTCCAGGAACCGCCTGGTTTCCAGGTTCCTTTCCTCGAAGGAACTGCGCGAAGCGTTGAAGTCCGCCGATGTCGAGGTGCTGGGTATTGCGAAAGTGCCGAACATGATCAGCTCGGTCGAAGACGTCGTTACCGGAGAGGTAAACGTATGCCTTACGCGCGGCGGCATGGCGCATATCCACGGCAGCAAGATCAAGATCTCCGGCGCCGATCCCGCAGTTGGCCTCAGGCTCACGCTGTCGAGCGGCGACATCCGGGACATTCCGGCGACCGCCATCGGTATCAACGATCCTTCACGGGTGAGTTTCGTCGTTCCGGCCGACCTTGCCCCCGACGAGTACACGCTCGGCATCGTCACCCAATATACCGGTAGCGGCACTGAACTGAAACACCCGCGCACGGTAACGCTGGAGTACCCTTTGCAGATTGACTGACGGGTCGTTCCGGAAAATGTTCACGCAGTGATATGCCGGAACTAAACATTAGTACCGGGCGCTACTAAGTGTCAGTACTGCCCGGTACTAAACGTTAGTACCGCCCGATACTAAACGTTAGTACTTACTGATACGAAATAAAAAAAACAAGTAAATTGAACAACAAACAAATAAACAAATTGCATGAAAAAACAAGGTATTATCTTACACTACTGACCGACTAAAAATTCATTGATAAAAAGGGCGACCTGCAAAGGTCGCCCTAAAAGTTGTAATTTTGTTGTTGTATACAATAAAAATCACAATTTATGGGCAAAGACAGTCAAAAACATTTAGTCGGTCAGCCGATATTCAAACAAATCATCCTTCAACTCTGGCGGCATTAATACGCATCCATTTGATAAGTCATTTGGATTTGTATTGGGTAGCAACCCAGGGACGGCGAGCGTATGCCAAACGGACAGTGAGTAAAAACAAAAGTCCTGCATCCATACAATTGGCGTTTTTTTAGGGGAGGCAGGGCTTTCCTCTATAAATCCTCTATACAGTCAGGCCGAAATGACATCTTTTATATCGCAGGGCATGATCGCCAATAAACTGACGTCCGCATGTTTTACACAAACAATTCTGCTTTTTCGATATTTTTCTGCCGTTTTTCTTTATCTTTGTACTCCGGCAATCGGAACAATGGAGTGTGATTGTTATTTTGCAAAAAATACGCCGTTTCCGCCTGATTGCCATTTTTCTATGATAACATACTTTTTAAATCACTACCAAAAGATGAACAGGTATTATTTAATGATTTTAGCGTTTCTCCTTCTGTGCAGCCGGCCGGGGATGGGACAGTCGCTTTACGTGTCGCCGGCCGGTAACGATGCGAATCCCGGCACACGG
>JAITBC010000247.1 GCA_031283785.1 Tannerella sp.
ATAAAAGTCTTAGTGAACATGAAGAATATAAGTGTAGCGATCCTCTTTTTAATAGTTATTCCGGTATGCTCGAATGCCGGGAAGAATCGGCTTTGGACGCCAAATGAAGGGCTTTCCAACAGCCATATCCTGCAAATCACCCAGGATTCGAAAGGGTATATCTGGATTGCGACTGAAAACGGGTTGAATAAATTCAACGGTTATCAATTTACGGTATATTCCGAGCTTTCGGATGACTCGACGTCGTTTCACGGGAATTATGTTTACTCGATTCTGGAAGACCGAAGGGGATGGTTTTGGGTAGGTTCGGCAGGAGGGCTATTTCGATATGATGTAGAAAAAGACCGTTTTTATCCTTTTCTTATTCAGGATAGCATACCCTTCTATTTGGATCGGGTGACCTGGCTTTTGGAGGATAAAAAAGGGAATATATGGGTTTCCTATCCTAATAATGGGATCATTTGTATAGATGCGGAAACGTTGAAACCGCGGTTTTATAATAAAACGAACAGTGGGATCAAGGATGATAACATCGACTGCATTTACGAAGATCGTTCGGGTAATTTATGGATGGGAACTTATCAGAATGGCGTTTACTTGTTTGATACGGAAAATGAAACGGTCAAACATTTCAAATCCAATCCTTCTGTTTCGGGAACGTTAAATGAAAACAGCGTCTTTTCTATCTGTGAAGATGCGCAGGGACGTGTTTTAATAGGGACATTGGGAGGAGGAGTAAATATTTTTGACAGTGCGTCGGAGACATTTTCGCAATTGAAAACGGGTCATTCCATCGTAGGGAATCAGATTTATTCGATGATATGCGATAAAAACGGGAATGTATGGCTGGGAACAGATGGCGCCGGGATTATACGCTATGAAACGGCATGGAAAAAACTGCCGCCTGAACCATTACCGGAATTTTGCGACTTAGCCAAAGGCAAGATTCATTGCTTTTTTGAGGACAGGCAGGGTAATATGTGGATCGCGCTCTATCAGAAAGGGATCCTGTTTATCTCTTCCACTACGGACAATTTCGAAAATTACGGGTTTAATCCTTTTAATCCCCAGTATAACATAGGGACAAATTGCGTCATATCGGTATTGGAAGATACCGACGGCGCGATCTGGGTCGGAACGGATGGAGACGGCCTGTATAAGATCAATACTTCCGGTCGGAGAATGGAGTATTTTACGGTTGAAAAAACTCCCGGATTCCCAAGCAATGTGATTACGGCTTTATTTGAAGACCAAGACAAAAACATTTGGATTGGAACCTATGTAAACGGAATGTTTCGCTATAACCGGAAAACAAAAAGTTTTGATTCTTATTATACCTGTTCGGAAGGAGACGCCGGGTTGAGCCATAATCATGTCATCTCTTTTGTACAGGGACGGGACGGCACTCTTTGGGTTGGAACGAATGGAGGCGGATTGAACCGGTTGGATACGAAGACAAAACAAATCAAATCTTACAAATCGTATTATATGAACTCGGACGGGATGCAAGCGCCCAACCCGTGGATATATACTTTGCACATGGATGAAGAAGGAATCATCTGGATGGGAACGTCTGTCGGCGTAACCCGGTTTAATCCGGATACGGAATCGTTTGAAACGTTCCAGAATGACCGGTTAAATACCAATTTGATCTTTACGATAGCCCGGGACCATAAAAAAAACCTGTGGTTCGGCAGTATTCTCGGTCTTTATCGTCTGGATAAGGAAACGGGTGAAATCACTCGCAAAACCATCTCGGACGGCCTCCCGGACAATATGATCAACGGGGTGGAAGAAGACGGCGAGCATTTTCTGTGGTTAAGTACCGGGAACGGACTGTGCAAGTATAATCCGGAAACGGGCGATTGTCTGAATTTTTATGCGGAAGACGGCATAAAAAGTAATGAGTTTCGCCGCAGCAGCCATTACAAAGGGAAAGATGGCCGGTTATATTTTGGCGGGATCAACGGACTGACGACCTGTACCCCGAATCATTTCACGTATGACAGTACGCTTCTTTATCTGGCCTTTACGGATTTTCTTGTTTACAACGAACCGGTTCAGGCCGGGAAATCCGCCATCCTTGAGAAGTTGTTAGACGAATCCGAAAGTATTCGCTTGAAATATAACCAGCGAAACTTTACGTTCCGTTTTGCCGCCGTGGAATATGGCGTGCCTCAGCGGGTATTGTACTATACCCAGATGGAAAATTTCGATAAACATTGGCGTCTGGTAAATAACCCGAATCGGAGTGTCACCTATACAAACCTGAATCCGGGAAAATATATTTTCAAGGTGAAGGCAACCTTAGATGGCGTCCATTTCCTTGAAAGAGAAATCAAAGTGATGATCGAACCGCCGTTTTTGTTAAGCATTTGGGCTAAATTCATCTATGCGGCGTTGATTCTTCTGGCGGGATATTGCGTGTTTTTATATTTGGATTACCGGATGAAACAGAAACAGACTTTGCTGGAAAAAGAGCGGCAGAAACAACTTTCCGAAAGTAAACTTCAGTTTTTTACGGACGTTTCTCATGAAATACGAACTCCTTTAACATTGATCCTCAGTCCTATTGAAAAGCTGAAAACGACAACCAAAGACGAAAAAACGCTTGCCGTTTATAAAATCATTCATCAAAACGCTCTGCGTATTCTCCGCCTCGTGAATCAATTGATGGACTTGAGAGCGGCCGATAAAGGCAAATTGAAGTTAAAGCTGGAAAAGACTTCTTTGAAGGAATTTGTCGAAAAAATTATGAATTCGTTTCGGGAGTTGTCTGTGGCCAAACAAATTAACTTCAATCTGGTTGCCGAAGAAAATTTCCCTGCGGTATACATAGACAGAGACTGCATTGATAAAGTGATTTTCAACATGCTTTCCAACGCTTTTAAGTTTACCGGCAAGGGGGGACGTATCACCACGTTTTTAGATGTAAAAGAAGGAAAACTGGAAATAAGTGTCGAAGATACCGGGATCGGCATAGCAAAAGAAAATCAAACCCGAATTTTCGACCGTTTTTATCAGGTCGAAAATCATGAAGCGCAGGCGTATATGGGCACGGGAATCGGTTTGCATTTATCTAAAATGATGGTAGAGTTACATCGGGGGAAGATTTTTGTGGAAAGCGAACCCGGCAAAGGCGCCAAGTTCTTCGTTCGCCTGCCATTGGACAAAAGTATATATAAACCGGAAGAATTCGGCAATACTCCCGGCGATGTTATCGCCATGACGGCTCAACCCTTTTTCCCTCTATTGCAGGGTGAACTCGACAGCAAAACCTGTAAAGGAGACCGTATAAACGCTCTCCCAACCCAATCCCTTCTTTTGGTAGAAGATGACCCGGATATTATACATTATATCGAATCCGAATTATCGCCCAGGTATAAAGTTTACAAGGCCGGTAACGGCAAAGACGGCTTAAACAAAGCGCTGAAATATATTCCCGATATCGTTATCAGCGATATAGTCATGCCTGAAATGGATGGATTGGTCTTGTGTAAGGCGCTGAAAAGTAATGATAAGACGTGTCACATCCCGGTTATTTTGTTGACTGCCAAGACGCATATAGAGCAGATAATCGAAGGCATCGAGATGGGCGCGGATTCCTATATCCCTAAACCGTTTAATCTCAAACATCTTGAAACGAGAATTGAAAAACTCATCGAATTAAGGAAAAAACTGAAAGGGAAATACGGCAGAGAAGAAATAAACAATGAAAATGCGGAAATAAAGGTACTCACGTCGGACGAAAAGTTGTTTGGGAAATTTAATGACCTGTTGCGGCAACGCATTAGCGATTCGGACGTAAGTGTTGAAACAATCAGTCAGGAATTGGGATTAAGCCGCGTACATCTGAATCGCCGGCTGAAAGCCATTATTAATGATACGCCGGGGCATTATATTCATATCTTTCGATTGAAACAGGCCGCTTTATTGCTGACAAACAAAAAAATGACGATCGCGGAAGTCGCTTACGCAGTCGGATTTGCCTCACATTCCTATTTCAGCAATCAATTCCGGGAACATTTTGGTCTGTCTCCATTGGAATATATAAAAGCGAATAAGAGCGATTCGCCTCATCCGGATCTTTCGGATTGAAATTTAAACGTGAGTTCGATGGAGGGGGGGGCATACCGTCGAACTCACGTTGTATCTTTTTCGGATTAATAGGCATCTGCCAGGTGTTCGATTTTCAGTTGCTTATCGAAGTCGGCTTTGTTTAAGGACGTCGTTACATGAATCGTTACCTCCTCTCCGGGCAACAAGTCGAAATAGTTATCGGAAAAGAAGTTGTCTATCCCCTCGATGCTTAAAAATACGCCACGGGCAAATGCATCGCTTTTCACCGTTACGTCATACCCGTCGCGGGAGGCTACCGACGAGGCGTGTATGGCGGCCTTTGGAAAGTCGATATTTTTGTAGCGGCTTAAAAAATAGTTGTTGGAACGGATTGTCATCGTCTTTCCCTGCGTCTCGGTAAAACGCGCGTGCACGACGATTTCGCCGGCGTCACGTCCGATCAGGAGCGTCTCGATCGGCGCCTTGAAACGGATGCTGCTGCTGTTAGCCGGTAGCGTCACGTTTCTTTTCCGTTCATAGACGACTTGTCCGCTTTTCAGTTCGATTATCCGGACGTCCAACGCGCCACGAACGGCGTTCAACCGGTCGGATACGACGTATACGTTCAGGAAACCGTCTTCGCTGACCGGAGACACTAATATGTCGTCATAAGCTTTCCGGGCAAAGTAATGTTGCGCTTTCCAGCGTCCGTAATAATCACGGCTCGACCACGAGGCGACCGGCCAGCAATCGTTGTGCTGCCAGAACAGAGACCCCATACAGTAGGGCATGTCGCGACGGTGCGCCTCGATGGCGGTCTTGATGGCGTCGCCCTGCAGCAACTGTCCCATGTAGAGAAACGAAGGAAAATCCTTCGGTTTGCGGTATTCGTTCAGCAGATACCATTCGATCAGCGCATTGGCTTGACTGCCTCCGCGTTGATGCGCCATCATCACGTCGGAATAGATGTCATGATCCTGCTCTTCGGGAGCATATTTCAATACAGACTGGTATTCGGGGAAAGACTGGAAGCCATATTCCGAAAAAAAGCGGGCGCGAATCACGTTATAGTTGGCGATGGAATCGTGTCCGTGCCACACGCCCCAGTAATGTGCGTCGCCATCCGCATTCAATATCTCCCTGCCCGTTTCCGCCTGCGCATCCGGATTTCCCGCATAAGGCGAAGATGGCCAGTAAAAAGCCGTCGGATCGTATGTGGCGACTGCTTCAGGCAAGACTTGGTGAAATACATCCTTGTAGTCTTTACGCAGTTCGTCCAGTACGCCCAAACGCTCGTAGGCGCGCATCCATCCCCAATTGAACCAGGCCGTATGGTTTTCATTGTTTCCACACCACAGGGCGATGCAGGGATGATTGCGCAGGCGCACCACATTTTCAATGGCTTCCTGCCGGATGTTCTCTATCATCAGGGGCGTCATCGGGTAAACGCTGCAAGCAAACATAAAATCCTGCCATATCAGGATGCCATGCCGGTCGCACAGGTCGTAAAATATCTCGTTCTCGTAGATACCGCCTCCCCAGACGCGCAACATGTTCATGCGGGCGTCGACGGCGGCGAGGACGGTTTTTTCGTAATCTGCATCGGTGACGCGGGGCAGCAGGTTGTCTTGCGGAATGTAATTGGCTCCTTTGGCAAAAATCTTGACCCCGTTCAACTCAAAATGGAACGCATGTCCGCCGGCGTCTTTTTCGTAAATCACCTTCAGGCTGCGCAGGCCGATCCGGTCGGTTTGCGTGTCTGCGATCACGACAGGTTCGTTCACCGACAATGTTGCGGTAAAGGGATACAGATACGGTTCTCCCAGTCCGTTCGACCACCACAGCTTTGGTTGAGGGATGTTCATATCCAGTTCGATTATGTTTTTTCCTGCGTTCAGCCGCACGTCTTTTTGCCATGTATTCCGAACGCCTTCCACCCGGATAAGCAACGTGGCGGAAACGGACTTGTCGGCAATCACTTCGGCGCGCGCCCTGAGCGCGGCCTTTTTTGCCGTCACGTCCTTCTGAATATAGTGGATATTCTCGATACGGGCATTGTTCCAGCCCGTCAGATAGACAGGACGCCATATTCCGCTGGTGACGATGCGCGGTCCCCAGTCCCAACCGTAGTGATAGCCGGCTTTCCGGGCGAAAACGCTGAGTTTTTTATTCAGAATGCCGCCGTTCTCAGACTGGTCGTTGCCTGCCTCTATCGGATAATGGATGGCGTCAAACTTCGGCAAATCTACTTTAATAGGGGAATGAAAGTAGATGCGCAGCACATTGTCGTCTTTTTTCAGCAACTCTTTCACCTTCACGCGCCATTCGCGAAACATGTTGTCGGCCTTCAAAATGCAGGAGTCGTTCAGATAGACGTCGGCGTACGTATCCAGCCCTTTAAATTCCAGTTCGATATTGTCCTTAGCAAAAAGATCCGGCAAAACGCGGAAGATGGTTTTGTATTCCCAATCCTCCTTGTCGACCCATTGAATACTCCGTTCGTTTAACCGGAAAAACGGATCTTCGATAAGCCCGTTGTTCAGCAAATCCAATTGTACGACTCCCGGTACGGTTGCCGCATACCAATTATTACCACGTACCTGCTTTAATTTCCAATCCTCGGAAATTTCCTGCCGTACCCTTTCGTCCGCTCTCGCCTGATTGACCGGAAGACATAACATTGTCGCCATGAGAGCAACATATAATTTTCTTTTCATAAAACAGTAGGATTAATTTTTTTACTTATTGGTGTCCGAATACACATAAGAAAAAGCGTTATCCTTTCGCCGGCAAATATATGAAAAATGTTCATACAAATACATTTTTCACGGAGTTTTTTTTATATGCATACAATTTTCGTTAATACATCGTATGAGAAATTCGGACTGGTAAAAGTGGATATCACTGCGACTGTCAAACAGATCATAGTGTATGGAAAAACAGACAGCGGTTATAATGTCGTTCCCGGTTATACATCAAAGTCATATCCCAGTCCAGCCGATCGTTATTTATGACCGGAAAATATACATAAAGCAAAAGCCTTATCAGGTGTCAAAAATATCAGAGACTCCGGTAAGCGTCGCCATAGAATATAATCCGAGGTTACATTTTATATCTATACAGCATATGGATTGCTGAATTGTTTAGCTTGCGGACCGTGCAGGTCAGCTGATCCGAGGCGTTCACGGCGAGGGTTGTCTCAGGTTACTATGTATGATATATTGATGATTACTATAAATTGATAGCCTATATAATTGGACTGCGACCCGCCATGACGGGTCGCAGTCCAATTTGTTTTGCATACGATTTCTTAACCCACATTGCAGCGAACGCCCGCTTTAAGTGTTAAATATCTAAAAAGCGCAATCCTGCGGACGCGTTATGTGCGCTGTGGAGGGGGTGCAATATTTATGAGAACAAAAACGGCGTCCTGCTTTTGGGTTGTTGGGCGCATGCACGCCGTAAATTTGAGCAGGCATTGAAGAATGACCCTGTAAGGGCCGACTTTGCCTTGAAACAAA
>JAITBC010000278.1 GCA_031283785.1 Tannerella sp.
GGAATAGCAAAATATTACCGCCCGGAAGAACTGATCGGCAGGCAGGTTTGCTTTATCGCCAACCTCGCCCCACGAAAACTTAAAGGTATCCTGTCGGAAGGCATGATATTATCCGCCGAAAACGCTGATGGAAACCTCGCCTTAATCATGCCGGATAAAAAGGTGACGTCGGGTAGTGAAGTAAAATAGTACGGATACGTCCCCCATGCTTACAGCACAAAAAAACAAATAATAAAAACTGACGCAGTGAAGCAAAACCACACGAATATGTCTATACGTATGGCCGATTTAGGTGGCCGGTATATACGCCTGAAAGAGGAGATAGACGCCGCTGTACGGGACGTTTTCGAAAGCGCCGCATTTATAAACGGCGCGCCGGTAAAAACTTTCTGTGCACGTCTCGCTTCATATATGAATGTTGCGCACGTCATCCCGTGCGCAAACGGCACCGATGCGCTTTGCCTGGCGCTCCGGGCGTTAGATATAGGGCCGGGACATGAAGTCATAGCGCCTGCCTTCACTTATATTGCTCCGATAGAAGCGATTGCTTCGGTTGGAGCTTCTCCCGTCATTGTTGATGTCGACCCGGAAACATTCAATATCAACCCCGAACTTATTGAAAAAGCAATATCCGCACATACAAAAGCAATCATTGCAGTACATCTGTTCGGACAGTCATGCGATATGGAAGCGATACAAAAAATAGCCTGCAAATACAACCTTGCAATCATCGAAGACAATGCGCAATCATTAGGCGCATCGTATACTTTCCGTGACAACCATACCCAAAAATCCGGCACGATAGGACATATCGGCATTACATCCTTCTTTCCCACAAAACCGCTTGCCTGTTATGGCGACGGAGGTGCGCTGTTCACCTCCGACACCCGTCTTGCGGAACAACTCCGCCTGCTGGCCAACCATGGGCAAACGGAAAAGTATCGACACAAAATCATCGGTTGTAATTCCCGCTTAGACACCGTACAGGCAGCAATACTCAACGTAAAAATGGATTATCTGGACATATTCACCGCACAGCGCCGACAAATCGCAAACCGGTATGACTGCGCCCTAAAAAGTTGCCCGGATATCATCCTGCCGGCCAAATGCGAATATACCACACATGTCTATCACCAGTATACGATACGGGTACAAAACGGCAAACGCGATGCATTGAAAGCATATCTGGCAGAAAAAGGCATACAGACAATGATCTACTATCCGCTACCCGTACACGAACAGGAAGCATACAGACAAGTCGGACGGTTATCCGGCGAACCGGACGAATCCAAACGCCTGTGCAACGAAGTCCTCTCCCTCCCGATACATTCGGAAATGACGGACGAAATGCGTACATATATTACAGATACAATCGGACGATTTTTCTCCGGTAACCGAAACTAAAAATATCGGCGTAAAATTTAACCTGCAATCCCGAATCTTAGCGTATCTTTTAATCTTCGGAATCAGCTATTCTTATAGCAAATACAATTTTTGTAATTCTAAAATGCAACTACGACATGAGATATAAACAAATAATCACGAAATTCATGCCTGTTTTTAAAGCAAATAAGCCATAAATTTGTATATTTGCAGGCCGGAAAACGCATGTTTACGTTTCAGGCAGCGTTATTTTCGGACGATTTGGTCATGCCTTTTTATGGGAGTGACGGGGCTTTGCTGTATTGACGGCAAACGTACAATGCGCTGAAAATCATGTTATTACGGAAAAACAGATGAAAAAAATCCGTTTTGCAGTCATCGGATGCGGGCACATCGGCAAACGCCATGCCGAGATGATTTCCCGTGAGGAAGGGGCGGAACTGGTAGCGCTCTGTGATATAAAACCCAGAGAAGAACTTGGCATTGAAAAATTTGATGTCCCGTTTTTCACGGGATTGGAGGATCTATGTGACAGCGGATTGTCGTTTGATACGCTTAACATCTGTACGCCAAACGGGTTACATGCCGGAATGGCAATCAAAGCCATCGAAACGGGCTATCATGCAGTGATTGAGAAACCCGTGGCATTAACGGTAGCCGATGCGGAAAAAGTAATGTTTGCAGGGCTAAAATACCGCAAACAAATATTTTGTGTCATGCAAAACCGCTATTCGCCCCCGTCGATATGGATAAAAGAAATGATCGAATCAGGCAGACTGGGGGAAATTTTCATGGTACAACTCAACTGCTACTGGAATCGGGACGAACGTTATTACAAAACCGGCGGATGGCATGGGACGGCCGATTTGGACGGCGGAACGCTCTTCACACAATTCTCTCATTTCATTGATATTATGTACTGGCTTTTTGGCGATATAAAAGACATTCAGGCACGCTTCGCCGATTTCAACCATAGCGGACTGACCGATTTCGAAGATTCGGGCACAGTAAATTTCCGCTTCACCGGAAGCGAAGGCATCGGATCGTTGAATTATTCGACTTCCGTATGGGACAAAAACCTCGAAAGCAGCATGTTGATCATAGCAGAAAACGGTAGCGTCAAAATAGGCGGCCAATACATGGACAATGTTAAATACTGCCACATAAAAAATTACGAAATGCCCGAACTGACACCGACCAACCCCGGCAACGACTACGGCGCATACAAAGGCTCGGCGCAAAACCACCATTTAGTCATACGTAATGTGGTGAAGGTTCTCCGCGAAAACGTTCCCGCAACCATAATGACTAACATCCTGGAGGGATTGAAAGTGGTTGACATCATCCAGCGGATTTACGCGCTGAAGAATTGAAGGCTGCCTCCTCGTGTGACAACAAGGCTGCGGCAATAATATTGTCGGAAAACGTTTATACAGCGACAGAAAAATATTTGGATAACATATCATTGTCGTTGTTCTAAAAATAAACAGCACGGGATGAACTCCTGTAATATTGAAACGAAAAATTTAAAAAACCGGATCGGACAACAGTTTAATTGTAACAACGATTACCGTAACGGCCGTTACAATCGATAACGCCCTGTATTTTTACAGAAAATAAGGCATAATTATGCTGAAGTTTTACAATCGCGAAAAAGAAATGACATTGCTCGAAAAAGTCGGGCAAAAGTCAGTGGAAACGGCACAGATGACGTTTGTTGTCGGGCGACGGCGCATCGGAAAGACGTCATTACTTATCAATTCGTTTGCCGGTAAAAAAGCGCTTTATTTTTTTGTTGAAAAAAAGAATGAAGCGTTACTTTGTGAAGAATTTATCGACGAAATCCAAAACAAACTCGGAGTGACGGTTTATGGTACAATGCGGACATTCAAGGATGTTTTCGGTTACCCTACAGTTCTTTAAGCAAAAATCCCGACAAAACACGAACGCCTCGAACACTGGCTTTCTGTGCAAAAATAACAAATAGAGTATGGGACGTTATGTTTGCTTTTAAAATTCTTTACATTGATGACAATTAAAATATGACACTATCGACAATCAAAAGCATTATGAAATACTGGGCACCCGCAAAGAGCTGGTGTAAAACAACCTGCATTTACTGAACGACCTTTTCCACCAACTGACGGAAATTTGTGATATCGGAAAAATATTGTACAAAAAGACTGCGCCGCAAAAAAGTACAGGAATATACTTTTTCCAGTCTTATGAAACAGATACGCACGTTTCGAAATCCAAATCTGTAGAGAAACCGACTTCAAAAGAAGAATGAAATGGATGTTGAAGAATGAGCAATAAATTTTGAAGGATACAAAAACGGTTTTGAATCCATGACAAGACTGAATGTAAAAACGTACACTCGGTTTTATAGATTTTCAAATATTTGAAAGAAGAGTCACAATTTATAAATAAATTATTGACAGTATGGAGAAATTACCGATAGGTATACAGTCGTTTGAAAAATTGCGTGAAGGAAAATATCTTTATGTCGACAAGACGAAAGAAATATATCAACTGATAACCTCCGGCAATGCATTTTTTCTGTCCCGTCCGCGTCGTTTCGGAAAGTCGCTTCTGGTGAGTACAATGGAGGCAGTTTTTAGGGGAAAAAAGGAACTGTTTGAAGGACTTTACATTTACGACAGATGGGACTGGTCGCAGCAGTCGCCGGTTATCCGGCTGGATTTCGGAGGGTTGTCATACACTTCAGGCGAGGAACTGAAGACGTCATTGACCGATTTTGTGGAAGCTACAGCGCGTACTTGTCAACTGACACTGGATAGAAAGGCGCTTTCGGACAAATTCATGGAATTGCTTGAAAAACTTCATCGGCTCACCGGTCAAAAAGCAGTCGTTCTGGTAGATGAATACGACAAACCGATTACCGACTATCTTTCGGATTTGGAAACGGCGGAAGCAACCCGGCAAATCCTGCACGGATTCTATCAGGTACTCAAGGCTGCCGACGAGCATTTGCGTTTTATCTTCCTGACCGGCGTGTCCAAATTTGCCAAAGTATCTATTTTTTCGGGA
>JAITBC010000330.1 GCA_031283785.1 Tannerella sp.
CACAATCTGGGTGGAATCGAAAATCTTTCTGCCATACCCGGAAATGTGGGAGCATCGCCGGTACAAAATATCGGAGCATACGGAATGGAAGTAAAAGATTCGATTGTCGCTGTAAATGGGATAATGAGCGAAGACGGTTCACAGTTTTTTCTGGAAAACGACAAATGTCATTTTGCATACAGAGACAGTGTTTTCAAAAATGAATTAAAACGGAAAACAGTTGTTACTTACGTTGTTTTCAGACTTTCAAAAAATCCGGACTATAGACTTGACTACGGGAACCTGAAAAACGAAATCGAAAAATATGGCAAAGTTAATCTGCACAATATCCGGAAATTCGTTATAGCTATCCGTACAAGTAAGTTGCCGGACCCTAAAGAATCAGGCAATGCAGGGTCGTTCTTTAAAAATCCCGTAGTCGAACAGGAAGAAGCCGAACGGCTTTCGGAATGGTTTCCTTCCATGCCGGTTTATCCTGCCGGTATTTCCTCCGGCAAGGTAAAACTGTCGGCCGGATGGCTGATAGAACAGTGTTCGTTGAAAGGATACCGTGAAAACAATATAGGAGTACATCACAAACAGGCTTTGGTGCTGGTGAATTATGGCGGAGGAACTGCATCGGAACTGATTGCTTTTTCACAAATGGTACAGGACAAAGTCTTTCAAAAATTCGGAATAAAAATCGAGCCGGAAGTCAATATCGTTAATTGAGAAATTACCGAAAGTATTGCATATTTATAACCTGAGTTTTGGATAAAGAGTTCTTCGTTATCAATACTTTTAGGGCTAATAGTTTTTTGATTTCTACCAAGTCTCGCGGGGCGGGGTGTAGAAAATGACAAGTTTATAAAAAAATAATTTGTTCAAAATTAAATCACAGTCAGGAGCAAATCCGGAGGATTTGAATGTGGATAACCCCCTGCAAGCCGAAGGCGCAGCTCGGGGTACAGTCTCATCCTGATCAGAACTGCGCAGCGGTTCAACCTCTTACAGGGTTGATATGTACTGTTGCTTTACATCGAACAGACGAAGTGCAGTTCGGGATAATCCAAATTGAACGCCTGCCGGCATTCTTTCGTCTTATACATGGAACGTAATTTATTTTCTGCGAATTTAACATTTTTTACACCACACCTGTACGGGTTGGAGATGAAAACGAAAGTATATCGGTTGTCGGTTCGACAGATTTTATTTCCCGCTTTTGCAATTCGGAACTTTTGCATAACTTTGCGACAAAAATATAGAATCAATCAAAATTGTAAAGACATGTTTATACATTATTTAACAGTAGCAATACGCAGTTTCAGGAAGTATAAAGCACAGAATTTGATTAACATTATCGGATTGAGCGTGTCGATTGCATGTTTCACGATGTGTTTTTACACGGTACGTAATTTCACAAGTATTGACAGGGATATTCCAAATGTGGACAGGATATACACCCTGTTCGACTCGGTGAGAAATTACACTGTTAACGACCCGCATTCGGGAAGTTATCTCGTAAAAGATTTCCCCGAAGTAGAAAAATATGCGGCAATAGAGTTTCATCGTGAAACCGTTTTCGAGAGCGGCGATGGTACTGACGACAAGTATATACTGAATATGGCAGAAGTTACGCCTTCGTTCTTCGATTTCTTTGCTGTTGATTTCGTTGCATATCCGCAAGCAGGTTACGAAACGCAGATAAACAGTATCATAATGTGCAAATCTGCCGCTGTCAAACTGTTCGGGACAACGGACGTTGCCGGTAAAACACTGAGAGCCGAAAGACGTCGTTATGATGTGACGAAGCGTAAATGGATAGTAAACAATATCACATACACGGTTCGCGGTACGGTAAAAGATTTCAATCGCAATTCGTATTTCAATATCAACGCCGGTGGAAGTATTGACGCTCTGTTTCTCAACGACGAAAATGGAAATCTCATTCCCGAGGCCAACAATGGATGGTCGCGGTCGAAAACTGTAATCATGCTGCACAAAGGGGTTTCAAAAGACGATTTCGCACGGAAAATCAGTGATTATCCCTCAAAAATCATAAATACCCACAAGTTCAAAGCGGAATCGTATCATTTAATGCCTTTCACGACTACGCTGAGGCAGTTGTGGGGCAAAACGTTTTACGTTATTATCGGCGTTTTCGGAGGTCTTGGCGTTTTAATTTTGTTGGTGTCTATATTTAACTGTGCGTCGTACGGTATCAATACTTTCCTCAACAAACGCCACGAATGTGCAATACGGAAAACGGCAAACGCAGGATACGCTCATCTGTTTTTCCTGTTCTTTACCGAAACGGCAATCATGATAATCGTATCGACAATAGCAGCAACATGTTGGATTCAACTCCTGACTCCGTTCGTAAACAGTTTGTTCACAACATATTTTGTTGTCGACACAGGGACGGTGTATGTGCAGATGCTGCAATATGCTGTTCTTGGACTGATATTGGCAGGAGCGCTGTATGTCATTCCGGTGAGCCGCATTAACAGTAAAGTTGTTACCGATTTACTTTACGGCGGCAAAAGCAGAAATCCAAAATCGAATATACGGAATATTCTGCTCGGAGCTCAACTGTTTATCAGTATCCTTTTCATTTCGGGAGCGCTGTTTATGTACCTGCAATTGAATCATATCGACACAATGACGTCAGACACGATGACACAAACCGAAAAGGAAAATATCTTCGAAATTGACCTCAATCACCCTCTCCTTAGCCCTCATGCCGACAATATTGTACAAAAATTCAAATCCAATCCGGCAATAGAAGAAA
>JAITBC010000342.1 GCA_031283785.1 Tannerella sp.
TTCCGTAAAACCTGCTGTTTCTCAAAGAAACTGTTCAACCATTTTAAAGCTTTTAATCTTGCGTTTTTTTACATCAATTTCGGCTTTGTATAAAGCAGCATACTTTTTACATCACCACCCGAATTTATTCCACAGAAATAACAAGCTCCTTCCCCTCTTTCAGTTTATCGTGCGAAATGAACCACCCGTCAATCTTTTCGTCGCCATAAGTGATGCCGGCAATCTTTTTCCCATTACCATTCTTCGTAATCGTGAAACAGGTATTTTCGTCCAGTGCAAATTTTACTTTGTCAAAAAGCGGTACGGATATGATGTACTCCGGGTCTGCGGGAGAATACGTGTACAGGCCTATGGCATTGAACACATACCATGACGACATTTCGCCGGCATCATCCATACCTGCATAAGCAAGTTTTTCCGCACCCATATCATAATAACGGTTCATGATGCTATCCAGTATCACCTGGGCTTTCTCCTGTCTTCCGATAAAATAATAGGTATAAGGCACACTGTGGTCCGGTTGATTACCATGACAGTAGTTACCGATAAATCCGGTCATGTTGTGGGCCTCATATCCTCTCCACGGTTCCGAAAACAAAGAGTCAAGTTTTTTCTCTACCGCCTCATAGCCCGGATAAAGCGCCAACATCCCCAACGGGTCATGCGGGGCAAAAAACAGCGATTGCCAGGCATTTGCCTCCCTGTACATATAGGCGTAATACGGATAATAAGGATCAAAATCTTCAATCCAGCTTCCGTCGTCAATACGACCTCGCCAAAATCCGGTGGAAGGATCAAACAGATTCTTATAATTATCCGCACGTTTCATCAGCATCCTGTAATTCTCCTCATCGCCAAGTTCTTTGGCGATCAAAGCGACGGCATAATCATCGTAAGCATACTCGACGGTCTTTGTAACAGCTGCTTTATATTCGTCCCATGTCGGGACGTCGGTCGTATCCTTTTCGGCAATCCAGCCCCGTTCCATATATTCATCCAAATATGGGCGGCCTCCGCGTCCGGGTACGGTAGCATTTTTCAGCAAAAGCCGGTATGCGCGTTCCGGATCAAAACCTCTAAGTCCGCGCAGATACGTTCCGGCAACAAAAACAGAGGCATGGTCACCATGGAAAAAAGTGGGCATATATCCTCCCCTTTTCTCGCCTTTGTCGGTGATAGACTTCACTATGTCGACCGTCACATCCGGCGATAACATACCTGAAAGTATCAGTTTATTGCGATAATCGTCCCAAAACGAAGGATCTGTATAATAATGGAATCCACCGTTTGCTACCTCCCTCGCCGCATCGATATAATCAAAATTGACGTCACTTCGCAAAGCCGGCCAGAGAAACGAACGATACAGACAGGAATAGAACAGACTTTTTTCACGCTCCGCGCCTCCGGAAACAATTATCCGCGATAATAAATTCCCCCAGACCTCATCAGCTTCCTTACAAACCTGCGAGAAATTTTTGTCCAGCATCTCCTGTTCCAGATTCATCTTCGCATTCTCTATACTGACAAAAGAAAATCCTATTTTCAATTCCAGCGGCCTTTTGCTTTTGCTATTCCTGAAATTAACGACCGACACTTCGCGTTCACCATCCTTTAACTGTACAATATCTTCAATCTCATAGTTCGACACGGCATAGAAACACATCCGGCCGTCAGCATTCTGGAATCCGGAAAATACATTTTCCCCCGCTTTTTGTATCTCCCACCCGAAAACGCGATTGTTCGAACGCGTCATATCCGCAAGCAATTTTTTATCATCCCTTCCATCAAACGTATATTTATGATAAGCGCAGCGGAGGGTCGACGTCAATTCGGCATTAACGCCATATCGTTCAAGAAAGACTTGATAGTATCCCGGACGCGCGGATTCGTTTTTATGACTGAATTTCGAACAGTAATCGCCGGGAGTAATCGTGCCCGTAACCGGAAGAAGCGGAATATGCAACAGGTTCCAGTGTCCCTTATTCGTATGACTAAAGCCGTAAATGACGGTATCTTCATATTGATAACCTGCCCCGCTCCTGAACTGGGTAACAGGACTTAACTGAACCATCGCATTCGGGAGCGACGCCCCCGGAAACACCTCGGCGCCCCAGGTTCGTTCCTTTAACTTACGGATATATCCCAGATCTTCCTGCTCCCAGAGCGTTGCAGTGCCCAAAAAAGGATTCACATAATCAGTCAATTGCCCGCCTGATCGCCCACAACCGACAAACAAAATAAAAGCCATCGGAAAGAAAAAAAAATGTTTTGCCATAATATTGAAGAATAATGTATCATACAGAATGCAAAAGTACGGTTTTTTTTTCAAACGAAACAATTACATTGTGAATTTTAATATGAAAGCAGGCATTTCCGTCACGTCAGATAGTCTTTTAGCTTGACACGAAGTATTTTCAAGGTTTGCGTGATGCGGTATTCTACCGTCTTAACAGAGATACCCAGTTCTTTGGCGATTTGCACGTTGGTGAAAATGCCGAAGCGACTGCGAACAAAGACTTCGCGATAGCTTTCCGGCAGTTCGTCAATGGCCTTGCGTATCATGACCGCCAGTTCGTTGGCCAGATAATAATCGGGGTCATCTGTCCTGTCCTTCATCTTTTCATAAAGCATATTGTGAACCCTTTCGCGATACAGACGCTGCCTGATTGCATTCAGGCATCGGTATCTCACGGCAGCAAACAGGTATGCTTTAAGTGAAGTCTCAATTACCAGCGTTTCCCGGTTTTCCCAGAGATAAACCATGTATTCCTGCACCAATTCTTCGGCATCAACATCCGAAACATACCGGGAAGCATATTCGCACAGAGGAGAATAATAGCTTTCGAACAGCCTTTTGAAGCTGTTCCGGTCTCCCTTGTTCAATAAAGTAATCAGACATTGTTCATCCATAACAGATTCTCCGAATAATTTTCTGCAAAAATAGTCATGATTATTCAAGAAATCATTTAAAAACGAAAAAAAAATAGAAGTGTGTTTAGGGTATGAGGGGTATAAAATTGACATACACTATGGAAGATATAAAAAAAACGATGCAAGAATTATTCGACAAATCACTGTTGATGGCCTATTTGCAGGATACGATCCCGGCAAAGGAGAGAAGAACGGTAGAAGATTGGCTGCGGGACGACCCCGCAAACGAGGCGGAACTAATGCAGATTGCCCGCATATGCCATGCTTCTCAAACCGTCGACCGTGTTCACAAACGCAATACGCAGGCTTCCTTTGAGAAGATTGAACGGAGGATATGGCGGCGGCATTTGAGAGTATGGACGGTCAGGGCAGCAAGTGCGGCTGCGTGCCTGACATTGGGTGCAGTTCTGTCTGCTATCCTGTTTTATCGTACACCCACACAGGAACTTGTCTACCATACCATTGAAGTCCCCTCAGGTCAACGAGTCAAGCTCCTGCTTGCCGACGGCTCGCGGGTGTGGCTGAATGCGCAAACCCGATTCACTTATCCGGCCATGTTCGACAATGATGCCCGACGGGTTATACTTGACGGCGAAGGGCTGTTCGAAGTGGCGCCCGATACGCGCCGTCCTTTCACCGTACAAACAGCCGGACATGACGTGACCGCACTGGGCACCACTTTCGACGTATACGCATACGGCAACAGCGATGCTTTTGAAACAGTCCTTATTGAAGGTTCCGTCGAAGTGGCCGCCCGCGACGAAGCCGGAAACAAAATCAACACCTGGCAGATGAAACCCGGATACAGGCTTTGGTATGATGAACGGACGCGGCAGATGCAGGCCTTTCGGGTAAGCACGGAAGACTATATTTCGTGGATAAACGGACTGTATCACTTCAACGACATCACTTTTGCGGAAATGGCCCGACGGCTGGAGCACTACTACAGGACAGAGATCATCATCCGCGACTCGTCGGTCATGAACTACCGCTGTACCGGTAAGTTCAGGCAGCACGAAAGCATTACCGACATCATGGACGTGGTGAAAAGCGACATGCCGTTCAGCTATTCGTATGATAAGGATATGAACAAACTTGTCATTAGCAGGCGTGGAAAAAAATAATAACAAACAAGAGATAGAAACCCGAATATTCACCTGAAAAACAAATCTGCTTATGAAACATGAAGAAGAAGAAGAATAGAATGATCGAAAAAAGGCGATACGGGAAAGTATTTGCAATACTCTCCCGTACGTCAACACTTTACATTTTTAAATGAAATGATTTTTTAATTAAAAACTCAACAACAAGTAGAACCATGAAAGAAATTAATTACAGGTACACTGTACCTGGCCAAAGTATCAGTAAATTATTATTTATTATGAAACTTACCGTCATATTACTTATGTTCGTCTTCCTGCATGCGGGAGCAGTCGAGGTATATTCCCAAGTAGCCCGGGTAACGATTGATGCCGAACAGGCAACTTTATCAGAGATTCTGGATGAAATGGAACGCCAGACGGATTATTTATTTTTCTATAACAAGAAAAACGTGAATGCAAGTAAGCACGTAAAAGTGAAGGTGAAGGACACTCCCGTATCGGATGTGCTGGACAAAACATTAGACGAGGACGTAGCTTACACAATGGTCAATGATCACATCATTTTATCCAGAAAGAACGACAACAGCATGAACGCTGTTTTCCAACAGGCGAAGCGGATAACGGGAACTGTGAAGGATATCAACGGAGATGCCGTGATCGGCGCGAATATCAAGGAAATCGGAACAAGCAACGGAACTATAACCGATACGGATGGAAATTTCAGTCTGAACACGGCAGACAATGCCGTTTTGCAGGTCTCATACATCGGATATATCACGCAGGAAATCAGCTTATCATCAATTAGTGGGGGGGGGGGGGGGGGGGGGGTAAACCCCGGTAAAAAACCCAATTATAATACCCGCAGGGTTTGGGATTATTTTTAGTATTGGGTTAAGGTACGCATAAAAAAACGAAAAAG
>JAITBC010000368.1 GCA_031283785.1 Tannerella sp.
TAGAGCCGGTAAATGGTTTTACTTTCGGATTGCAGGCAATGATGACCGTGCTTGTCATAGCATGCCCATGCGCACTGGGGCTGGCTACGCCGGCTGCCGTCGTGGCAGGTATCGGAAAAGGCGCGGAAAGAGGTATCCTGATAAAAGATGCCGAAAGTCTTGAGACAACACGGAAAGTAAATGTGGTGGTGCTGGATAAAACGGGAACGATAACGGAAGGTAAACCGGTCTTGACGGACTTTATCCGGGCGACCGGCTACGATAGAAACAAAAATGAATATTGTAATAATCATGATGAAAATAATAAAAACCCGGTTGATGATAGTAATGATGAGGTCAATAATATTTTTTACAGCCTTGAAAAGTTATCGGAACATCCTTTGGCAGAAGCGGTAGTAAATTATTTTGCCGGCTCGTCGCAGCTTGCAGTAGATGATTTTGAAAGCGTAACAGGAAAAGGTGTTAAAGGCCGTGTCTGTGGTACAACATGTTATGCGGGGAACAGGAAGTTCCTGTCCGAAAATAACATTGTTGTTGATGATGAACTGATCGATGCGGCTAATCGTTTAACAGGAGAACTGAAAACCGTCATATGGTTTGCCGATAAGGCGAAAGCCGTTGCCGTTGCCGGCATAACGGACGGTATCCGTGACTCTTCGGTAAGAGCTGTTGCAGCGCTTCGCTCCCAAGGGATTGATGTCTGTATGTTGACCGGAGATAATGATGCCACAGCCCGTGAAATAGCATCGAAAACAGGTATTGAACACTATAAAGCTGAAATGCTGCCTCATGAAAAAGCCGCTTATATCAGGCAATTACAGTCTGAAGGGAAAATTGTAAGCATGGTAGGCGACGGCATCAATGACAGTATTGCTTTAGCTCAAGCCGATTTAAGTATTGCCATGGGAAAAGGAAGCGATATTGCAATGAACATAGCCGGGATGACCATTGTATCTTCCGATTTGACAAAAATACCGGAGGCAATCCGCCTGTCGGAATTGACCGTACGAACAATCCGTCAGAACCTGTTCTGGGCGTTTATCTATAACCTGGTTAGCGTTCCGGTAGCAGCCGGCATACTGTATCCTGTGACCGGGTTTTTATTGGATCCGATGATTGCCGCATCAGCGATGGCGCTCAGTAGCGTAAGTGTTGTTGCCAACAGCTTGAGGCTGCGGAAGAAGACAATAAAAAATCAGTAACGCATAAAACTGTTTTTCATCCGCACGCACGTGGAAATCGCACGATTTTCACGTAATTTTGAACAGTCATTTAATTCGTCCGGTATCCCGGAAAAACGTCAAACAACGCTTTCAATTCTCCGGCTTTTTCCGGATATCGGTTTATGATATTTACTCTTTCGCTCGGATCTTGGTTTAAGTTGAACAATTCGATAAGCGAATGGTCTCCTTGTTGTATTTCTCTATACTTCCACCCCTTATCCCTGATGGCTTCCACTTTTCCGTTGTTCACCAGATAGACCGGACGGTGTTTGTAGTGGCTGCGGTCGGCTTCGCCTGTCAGCAGGGATGCGATCGACTGTCCGTCCAGCGTCCGGCCTTCGGGTAATGAAGCTTGCGCCCATTCGGCAAGCGTAGGCAAAATGTCAACATTACTTATGGGATTAAACAGGATACCGGATTGCAGGCGTCCTTTCCAGTATACGATGAACGGTTCGCGCACGCCACCTTCATAGCTTTGCCCCTTAGAACCTCGAAATATACCGGCAGCGCCTGCATGCCAACGTTGCGTAACGCCGTCGCCTGCCATTCGTTCCGGATATTCTATCCAGGGGCCGTTATCGCTCGAAAAAATGAAAATCGTATTATCCGCCAGTCCCTGTTTTTCGAGTGTATCCCACAGCAGTGCAAGTTGTTCGTCCAATTCTTCTACGACCGCTCCCAATTCGCCGTTATGCGCCACATCGTCTTCCAACGACGGGGCGGATGCGGCAAAGGCTATGGGCAAATGCGGCATATTATACGCCAGATACATGAAAAACGGCTGTCCTTTTTGTTGCTTCCGGACATATTGTATCGCTTCCTGCGTGTATAGTTTCGTCAACAACGAATCAGCGGGAATCAGCCGCTCAGGAATACAGTCGCGGAACAGGTACAGTGCGCTATCCGTTTTTACATACGGTTCCCTGTAATCATGACTGTACAGCAAACCGTAATATGAATCGAACCCCTGCGCCGTAGGATGGCTGAATGTCCGGTTGTCACCCAAATGCCATTTCCCAATCATGGCAGTATTATAACCCACGCCTTTTAATATTTCTGCAATAGTTACTTCTTCGTCGGCAAGACCTAACGGCGATCCCGGCCCTATAGGATACGGCAGATTCACGCGCGAGGCATAGCGACCGGTCAGCAGCGACGCCCGCGAAGGCGTACTGGATGGACTGGTCACCACATAATCGGTCGCTCGCACGCCTTCGGATGCCAGCCTGTCCAGAAATTGCGTATGAATGACGGGATTCCCATAACAACTCAAATCGGAATAGCCCAAATCATCCGTCAATACGAATATTATATTGGGACGTTGTTCGTCCTGCCGTTGTGCTTCCCGACAAGAAGTTGCCGTCAGCGCCGTAGAACCTATCAGTATGTATTTCAAATTTTTCATTTGCCGCCAAAATTAAGGTTTTATTTTAAGAAAACAAATTGAAACCTGGTTAAATCTTTTTTTGAGGTGCTATGAGAAAAATATCCAGCCATTCGATAGAGGAAGAAATAAATCCTGACTGACCCGGTAGGTTGTTTTCAGTTCTTAGTGAGATTTCGGGAAAAGAGTCCGATTCTACAAAAAAGATTACATGCTTATATTTGAAGTCCGTCATGGGTCTGAGTAACGAATATATCGGCCAAACAGTAGACGCCCATCGTAACAGCGTAGACAGTTGGGTCCGAGCTTATAAAGAGCAGGGACCGGAAGGAATTACCACCCTTCACTACCGCGTTCCGGAAAGTGAGTTATCGTCGTATGCGGAAGTGATAGAATCGCATTTCGCCACCTCTTTTATACAGAGTACCAAAGAGTTTTCGGAGAAGATATTCGAATTAACAGGAATAAAAAGAGATTTGACCCGGGTGAGGAAATTTATCAAATCAATCGGATTCAAATATCGTCAAAGCGGTCATATTCCGGCAAAAGCCGATCCGGTCAGGCAGCGTGAGTGGAAGGAAAAAATCCTGAATGTAGCTATTGAGGAAGCCCAAAACGAAAAATGTTACCTGTTTTTTTGTGATGCCGCCCATTTTGTTCTTACCCCTTTTAT
>JAITBC010000385.1 GCA_031283785.1 Tannerella sp.
CTCCGACTGTCCGGAAAATGGACAGGAGAAAACTGTCATTACAGCGAAGATAGCAGAGAAACCGTCATCACCGTCTTTGCCGGCGACGCAAAAGGGAAAACAGTCCGGTTCGCCATAGAGTCGCAAACAGAATGAATCATCCTTTATTTTTGAAACCACATGCGGAAAAGTACAATCATTTTTTAATGGGTAGAGGAGGGAAATGGTTAATGACGGCTGTAAAAACCTTCCAAAGTGCAGTCAAAATGTTCGACGAGAAAGTTGTTCTACAAGGATTCGAACCTTGAATTTCAGGACCAGAATCTGACGTGTTACCATTACACCATAGAACAATTCAACTTTTTTTAGCGGTGCAAAAATAGGTCTTTTTTTTATTTCTGCAAAATGTTTGAAGAAATAATTTGATTTTTATCCTCCTGAAGAATTGTTTTTCCTATATTTGCAAAACTAAATTACATTCAGACGGATGTTGAATTTACGTTTTTTTTAATTGACAATGAAAAATCGATTTTTATGAATAAACCGAAGAAAAGGGAGATGTCGGGAAAGAAAGTCTCTATGCAGAGTATTGCAGATGAACTGGGTGTAGCGCGTTCTACGGTATCGTTTGTGCTTAATGGAAAGGAAAAGCAGGGAAGAATCGGTGAAGAGCTTGCGCAGAAAGTTCGTATGACGGCAAAAAAGATGAACTACCGGGTTAATGTGGTTGCCAGAGGGCTACGTACCGGGTGTTTCAATACAATCGCGTTGGTTATAGCTGATATATCCGACGTTTTCTTTGGCGCTATGGCATATAACCTGCAGGAGTATGCGGAATCAAAAGGGTATGCGTTGATAATTCTCAATACTGGAGAAAAAAAGGAACGTTTGGCTCCAGTATTCAATATGCTCTCAAACAGGCCGGTCGACGGGGTAATCATGGTCCCGATCGCTAATATCGAAGAGGAGGAGATCGAAAAACTGGGGCTCGATATTCCGATCGTATATGTAGACCGTTATTTTAAGACGTTGAATATCAGCCGCGTCATTATAAACAATTATGAAATAACCCAAATGGCGACGCAATTATTGATTGGGAAAGGTTGTAAGAAGCTGGCTTTTATATCGTATAAAGAAAGTCTGATGCATCTTCAGGACAGAAAAAGAGGGTTTATAGATGCGCTAACCGCTAATAACAGTTTTGACGAAAGTTTGGTCTGCGAAATTGATTATTTTAGTCTTAAATATGAAAAGATTGCAGACTTTTTAAAAGAAAAATTGAAGAATCCCGGAGGAGGTGTGGACGGTTTTGTTTTTGCAACAGGCGGTATAACGGCTCTTGCAAGCCGATGCCTGATAAATATGGGCGTCAAACTCCAGTCCGATGTGCAAATTGCAGGTTTTGGACGGATGGAGGTAGCGACAGGCATTTCTATTCCATATGTGAAACAGCCTATGTATGAGATTTGTAAACAGTCTTTTGATATTTTGCTGAACCAAATCGAAACAAAAGAAAATAAAAAAATCAATTGCGTTTTGCCTGCATCAATCGTTTCCGATAAATTTTGATGTAACTACTTAGACCCTATTCAGACACTGCTTTTTTATGTTGTTATTTTAACTTTTGAGCAGCTAAAAGTTAAATATCTCTAATACCGTCTTTTTTAATGAAGAAAAATAGTGTATACAAAAAAATAACCATACATTTGCAGCGCATGAAAAATCGATTTTTCAATTTGTATTGTTGATTTGGAATGTGTTTTGCAGTTATACATGATGTTTGAATTACCATGAATTTTAAAAGAATATAAGATGAAAGAGAAAAATTTTACCAGGCGTAATTTTATTACAGCGAGCGGTCTCGTAGGCGGCGGCTTGATTTTATCGGGCGGCGAGTCGATGGCGAAGCATCTTTTCAGCAATAAGAGTGAGAAGGGTGAGATGAGAAATGCTTCCGCCTCGAAGTTTAAAATGGCAATTATCTGGTGCGGTAACCGTAGCAAGGCGTTGATAAGCGCATTGAACAGTGTCGTATCTGGCGTTGTTACCGGTGAGGCCGACGAACCGCTACCGGGGGCCGCTTGTATGGATAAAGAAAACATCCGTTGGCGTGGCATGCGACATCGACGGCAAATACACTATATATCCAGCAGCAATATGACGAAAAAAGATGGGCTGTTGCGGCACAAGCGGCAAAACGCATAATTGACTGGGGCATATACCGTTTGCACACCGTCGAACGTACGGGCGATACGAGACCGCTTCCGCCCGGTGTGCCGGAGGCAAACTTCCCTGACGGGGCCGGAAATATTGATGCTTTTCATTCATACAGCGATATGTTCAACGGCGAATCATTATCTCCGCGTAATCCTGAATTTCTCTGGGCGCGTTATTCTCCACAGGTAAGAAGTTTTACACAAAGATCATTTCCCGTCACTTATTTTCGAGGATTCAATAACCTTTGCATAACTCAAAAAATCATTGATGCATATTATATGGAAGACGGAAGGACGAAGGAAGAGGCGATGAGCGACGGGACATACAGTGAAACGGGATATATGAACGGAACATATTCGTTCTCCGGCTACCAGTTGGGGTCTAATGTTCATAATATGTACGTAAATCGTGAGATGCGTTTTTATGCAAGCATAGCTTTCAGCGGGACATGGTGGACGGCTACTTCTACGACCGAAGCATCTTACAAAAACCAGCAAATATTCTATGATTACAGCGGCGCAGGCGGGAAATCGGCTGTAACCGATGATGTAAATTCTTATCCGATAACCGGTTATATATTGCGAAAATACGTACATCCCGAAGACGCATGGGCAGGAGCCGGCGCTTTCGTTTTGGAGAAACCGTTTCCTATCATTCGTTATGCGGAAATCTTACTTTCGTATGCGGAAGCGCTCAATAATCTTCAGGGGTCGTATACTTTGACGGACGCCGACGGGAATGAAGAGGTCTTTACGCGTGATGCTCAGCAGATCAAATAGGCTAAATCTTTTTTTGAGGTGCTATTGATTTAATACCGGCAATATATGATGCAGTTCGTCAAAGTGCGAGGTTTGAAAATTTGCCTGTACCCGTAATTACGGTGATCAATCCGGCAAGTTTGCTGAGTGAAACGCTTGAGGAATGGGCGAAACTTGTTGCACCTAAACCGTTGATTGT
>JAITBC010000407.1 GCA_031283785.1 Tannerella sp.
GATATATAGTTACATTGAGCGTATTATTAGAGTAATCGGGATTTAAGTCAGCCGGCTGTTTAATAATCGTTTTCACTGAAGTTATGAAATATTTTTCATCCTGTGTATGAATAGCAGATAGAAAGCTATCGCAACGAAAAGGACAGGGTCTGTCACAGGACACTGCTCAATGTCGGTTTTCTCGATGACAGAGTAACGACAGATCCGTTGAATCGAAATTCGAAAAAATGGACTTGGCCTGTTTGCAGTGCTTCATAATCTAATGAACTGCAATGTGGGGTAATTCATTCTAAATTTACTTTGATAATCTCAATATCGTAATAGCCCCTCGTAGAACAAAAGCAAACACAACGGCTCCAATAACCAAATCGGGAATTTTTGTTTGTAGTATCATAACCAAAATAGCGGCAGCTATAACACCAATATTTGTGATAATGTCATTTGACGTGAATATTTGACTTGTTTTTATATGTATTTCTTTCGTTTTCGATTTATTGAGCACAATTAATGAGGCTGTATTTCCCGCAAGTGCGATACCGGATAAGATAATCATAAGAAATGTATTCGGCATTAATTCTGCGCCGATAAAACGACGGATAACTTCCGCAAAGCCCAAAACAGCCAAACTCAGCTGCAAGAGTCCGCTTATTCTTGCAATACGCTTTTTGACGCTTAATGTTCCCAATATAGCATACAGGCTCAATCCATATACAAATGCGTCCGATAATTCGTCGAGTGCATCCGCCACCAAACCCATTGAATTGGAGATAAAACCAAAAAATATTTCACCACAGAATACGGTAAAATTGATAATAAGGACTATCCACAATAGTTTTTTGTCGGCAATATCATTTTCATTGGATAACATTCCTTCATGTTTGCCGGTTTCAACCATTTTCTCTCCGAAATTCAGTGAAGAAATTGCCGTTTTGATTGTGTCCAGTTTACCATTATGAAAAATGGTAAGACTACGTGTATTAAGGTCAAAGGATAATTTCTCAATGGCGTCAATATTTGCCAACTTCATCCGCAACATCTGCTCTTCAGCCGGACAATCCATATGCTTTATATAAAAGACAGTTCGTTCCATATGTTTATTGTTCTACGATTTGATGGTAATTTAAAAAGTATGCTGTCATAAAAAATTGACACTGAGGGAAAAAGTTATATTTCTGTTGCATGAAAATAAAGATAGAACTTTATTGCCCCCATTGTCAGAAGACAAAAGTAAAGAAAAACGGCAAGAAAACATACAGAAAGTAAAATATTTGCACAAAACATGTGGTCGTCAATCTATACTCAACTTGGCAAAACTACCCCCTCAAACGTCAAATCCGCCTGTTCGACCTGACTGACTTTTATTTTGAAGGCCGCAAGGATGGCAGCATGAAAGCGCATTTTGGTTGCAGCAAGGAAAACGCCAGACTGATCTCCTTAGCGCTGCTGACCGACGAAAAAGGCTTCTGCTGCAAGAGTAAATTTTATGAAGGCAACGTGAGTGAAGATAGTATGCTCTGTGAAAAAGAAACCATACCGGAGGATGCCGGCGCTCTGACGATCCACAACAGGCGCGGCAATCCGATAGAGATACAGCATGTAAAGAGAAGCGATGCGGCAGGCGGAGAGACGGAACTGTGCATATATGAGTGTGAGAAGCGCTCAAAAACAGATGAAGCAGGAAGCGATTAACAGGAAACCGACAGCACGGTTTGAGCAGTACCTGAAAACGATAAAAACGTCCCTGTCAAAGAAAATCACCACCAAAATTATTTCCTGCGTAAATATTTCCCTATATATGGGATTTCGGACAGCGGGAGGTCTCTTTTTATAAATATCCCGACAAAAACCGCAAGGATGACGGTGCGGTATGCAAGTCTTAAAAACAGGGAATCTATTTGCGGCATCATACCTGCGACATAGCATACGGCGGCAATTATACTGTAAGTAAGTGCGGAGCGCAGGTCGTATTTTACGGGAAACTTCTTTTGGCCTATGGCGTACGAGAGCATCATCATCAGGAGATTGCTTACGAACGAAGCCCATGCACATGCTATATAGCCGTATCGCGGCGTAAAGCCGATGATGATCGCTACGGTAACAGTGCATCCTGCGATTGAAAAACAGGCGCCCCACTGCGTCCGGTCGGTCAATTTATACCAAACGGACAGGTTGTAATAGATGCCGAAAAACAATTCCCCAAGCATCACGATCGGAAGGACGACAAGCCCTGCGTAATACTCTTCGCCCACGTAATGTTTCAGCAAATCCATATAAAACATTACGCCCGTAAAGATAACAAGTGAAAATATGATGAAATACCGCATCGCTTCGGCATATGTTTTTTTACTGTCGGCGTCTTTATGCTTTGAAAAAATGAACGGCTCGTAAGCATAGCGGAAGGCTTGTATGAACATAACCATCACTACTGCAATCTTGAAACATGCGCCGTATATTCCCAATTGCGAATTTGCATAGTCTTTGTCGTCAAACAGAAAGGGAAATAGAATCTTGTCTGCCGTTTGGTTCAGTATTCCGGCAATTCCGAGGATCAGTATGGGGAAGGAGTAACGTAACATGTTCCAAAGCCGCCGAAAATCGAATCTGGCACGCAGGCCCGGCGCCATGTCGGGTATAAGCATGGCGAAAGTGAAGGCGGTAGTAAATATGTTCGATACGAAAATGTATCCTGCGCCGTAATCCGGACGGTAGAACCAACTTATCCATTCCGGACGATAGACGTTGATTTCCTGGCAGATGACAAGGAAGAAAACGTTCAATCCGATATTCAGGCCGATATTCAGCAGTTTTATTGTCATAAAACGAACCGGCCTGTTTTTATAGCGAAGGTAGGCAAACGGGATACAGCAAAAAGCGTCTACTGCCGCGACGCATGTCATCATACCGATATATTCCGGATGGGATGCATATCCGAGCGCTTCGCTCACCGGATTAAAGAATATAAAGACGCCGCCCAGGAAGAGCAGCGACGTGAAAGCGACGCTGTATAGCGTGGAAGCGTATACTCGCATCGGCTCACGTTCTCCTTCTTTATTTATGAAGCGGAAGAAGCCGGTCTCCATACCGTAAGTCAGCAAAACCATAAGCAGGGCGATAATACCGTAGATATTTGTAACCACACCGTATTCTCCCGTATTTTCAAGTACACGGGTATACATGGGCACAAGCATCCAGTTGAGAAGCCTCCCGATGATACTGCTTAACCCGTAAATGGCTGTTTCCTTCGCCAGCCGCTTCATACCTCCCGCCATGACCGCACGTTTTATACAGATTTCTCGATTCGTATTCTTGCATCGACGGCAATAATACCTTTTTCGGTAGCAAGCAACGGATTTATATCCAATTCCTTGATCTCCGTAGCAAAGCGCAGCAGGGCGGACAGATGTACGATTATCTGAGCAAACCGACATTCGTCAATACCCTTTTGCCCGCGTGCGCCCTCAAACACTTTGTATCCTTTCAACGAGCGTATCATGGAGAGCGCCTCTTCCGTTGCAAGCGGGGCAAGGCCGGATGCAACATCTTTGAATATTTCCACAAAAACACCCCCCAGTCCGCATAAGACGATATGTCCGAATTTATCTTCATACTTAGCGCCGGCAAATAACTCCATACCTTTTAGCATCGGTTGAATCATGACGGCACGAACTTCCGGAATCTTTATTAACCGCTTGAACTCAATCTTCAGATGTTCCTGCGAGCGGATATTCAGAACAACACCACCGACATCCGATTTATGTACGGGGCCGACAACTTTGGCGACAACAGGGAAACCGGCCTTTTCCGCAAAATCGCGTATTTCACTCCATTTATCCGAAACCAGTTCCTCGACCATCGGAATACCTGCCGCTTTAAACAGCGCCTGCACATATTGGGGTGCAATATATCCCGATTCGGGCAGGTTGTCGATGATACGCCGTATCAGCGGGACGTCGACGCCTTTGAGTTCCAGATTGTTTGCCGGCGGATGCGGGGTTTTAAGGATTTTTGTCAACGCACCGGCAAGCCCTACCTCGTCGCTGAAATTGACATGCCCTTTTTTTACAAAAAAGTCGGTCTCGTCTAAGGCTGTACTTACCGACGGCAATATCGGGAAAATGGGTTTATCGCACATACGCATTTTTTTATCCAGCACATCGTACGCTTCATATACGCGCGTCAAACCGGGACTTCCGAAGATAACGGCGATACCGTCGATCTCCTTGAATTTCTTTTCGCAATAATCAATTGCCGTAGCCAGATGTTTAGGTTCGCCCGTTCCCAGAATGTCGACAGGATTGCTGACCGACGAACCCGGCAGGAGTTTGCTTTTCAGCTCTTTCGCCAAAGGATGGTCGGATAATTTGGGTATTTCCATTCCGCCTTTAGAAAGCGCATCGGTGAGGATGACGGCCGGCCCTCCGGCGTGCGTCACGATCGCGATGTTTTTATTTTTCAATTCTTTCAGCGTGAAAACGGCTCCGGTAGTAGCCAATTCTTCGCGGCTGAAACAGCGTACAACACCCGCTTTGCGGAAAAGCGCTTCGACGGCCAGATCGGGATTTGCCATTGCTCCCGTATGCGACGAGGCGGCACGCATACCCGACGCAGACGTCCCGGATTTGATGGCGGCAATCTTACACCCTTTGCGAATGAGCGAAGTGGTATGTTCAAGCAGCTTGTCGGGCTCACGGATGCTCTCCATATACAGCAGTTTGATCTTCGAATCCGCCTCCGGACGGTAATTGACGTCCATATACTCCAGCACATCTTCGACGCCAATCTGCGCAGCATTGCCGACCGACCACACCGAGTTAAACCGCAATCCCATTTTTATCGCGGACTCCATGATGAAAATAGCCGTCCCTCCGGAGCTGGAGATCATATCCGCTCCGAACGGATCCACCTTCGGTATGGGAAGCGTAAACAAACTGTGATGATAGCGGTTCAGGAGGCCGATACAGTTAGGCCCGATAAGGCTTGCGCCTGCATGACTGACGACCTCGACAATCTTTTTCTCAAGTTCCCCGCCTTCTTCGCTTTCTTCGCCGAATCCGGCGGTATACATGATAAATGCTTTAACACCTTTTTCTTCGGCAAGGATTGTGACTGTTTCGAGGCACAACGACGACGGAACAGAGATGACAGCAAGTTCCGTATGAGGTATTTCCGATACATGCGCATAACATTTTAATCCCTGGACTTCCGTTTCTTTGGGATTAACGGCATAAAGCCTGCCTCTGTAATTGCCGTTGATAAGATTCCGGACGCAATTACCGCCGGGTTTGGAGGTTTTGTTTGATCCGCCGACAACGACAATACTTTCCGGATTTATAAGTTCTTTGTTAATCATAAGCGTCCACCAATTTTCTGCAAATATAGCACATGTTTACCAAAAAACGAACTTGTCGAGCGGTTTGAGATAATATTACGGTTGCTTAATAAAAGTCTGCTCGACGCCTTCAAATGTTATCCGTACGGGATTAATGAAGCCGTCGCTGTCGAATGTCAGCCGGTCTATGCATGTCACGCGGTGGTCGCGTGCTTTGTCGTCAATCGGACGGCGGTGATAGACGATAAAAAAATCGTCTGTTCCCTGTATATGCATTACCGAATGGTGTCCGGCGCCGGTTGCCACCTGTTCGTCTTGTTGCAATATCTTGCCTATTCGCCGGAACGGGCCAAACGGCGAATCGGCAATCGCATACGCTACGGAATAATCCGGACCGCCCCAGCCGCCTTCGCTCCACATAAAATAATATTTGCCGTTCTTTTTGAACATAAAAGGCCCTTCGACATAACTCTCCGGCGTCACCTCTTTATATATTTCACCGTCGTCGAACGGTGTAAGCGACGTGAAATCATCATTTAGCTTAACGACGTTACAGTGCCTCCAGCCGCCGTAATACATGTAATACGTCCCGTCGTCGTCGCGAAAAACAAACTGGTCGATCGGTTGCGCCCCGTTGATTATTTCGTTGATCAACGGTTTGCCCGGCAAGTCTTTGTACGGCCCTTCCGGTCTGTCGCTAACGGCTACGCCTATTCCTCCCGTTTCTCCT
>JAITBC010000408.1 GCA_031283785.1 Tannerella sp.
TAGGCAACAGTACCGCACTCAGCGGCGATTATTATCCTTACCTGGACATGATTTCGAGGACAACATTCTGGAGTATGCCCGTTTACTACACGAATGCGCTGGTATCAAAAGATCTTAAATGGGAAATCATAACGGCGACCGATGCGGGCATGGATTTGGGTTTGCTGAACAATCGCCTGAATTTTACCGCCGATTACTATTGGAAAAAGAATGACAATATGTTAGCGCGGCTGAAAACGGGAAATATTATCGGCATATCTAATCTTCCCTTAGAAAATGTCGGCGTGCTGAAATCCTGGGGTTGGGAGCTGTCGCTGCAATGGCGCGACCGCATCGGCGACGTTTCTTATCACGCAGGTTTCAATGTCGACGACAGCCAAAACAAGTTAGTCAAATACACCGGCAACAACGTGATATCGGAAGGTACGGTAGGATTTCTGGAGGGATATCCCATTAATACGATATGGGGATATCAGACAGACGGTTTATGGAAAAGCCGTGATGAATATTTAGCTTATAAAGAAGCCCATCCGGGATATGAATCAATAGAACAGGACGGCATAATTTCCGGCGGCGACGTTCATTATCTGACGCAGGGGAAAGCCGACCATAAAGTAGGCGTCGGCGCGGGCAGTCCGGAAGATTCGGGCGATTTAGTCAAACTCGGATCCGAAACGCCGCGTTATCTGTATGGTATCAATCTGGGCTTAGAATGGAAGGGATTTGACTTTTCCACGTTCTGGCAAGGCGTCGGGTATCGCAAATACATTGTACATAATCAGACTCTTGGACCTATGGTCAGTACGGGCCGGACACCACTTACAATTCATCGCGATCATTGGAGGGAAGACAATCAGGATGCCTATTTTGCCCGTTTAACTGGTAATATGGGATTCAATTATCATGTTACTGACCGGTGGTTACAAAACGGAGCATATCTCAGACTTAAAAACATACAATTAGGCTACACGATACCGGTTCCTAAAAATGTGGTGCAATCATTGCGCGTCTATATGACAGGCGTCGATGTATGGGAATATACCAAAGCGTTTAAAGTATTCGATCCCGAAGTACGCAACAACTTAAATTTAAATTATTACCCATTTTTCCGTACCTGGACGTTGGGCGTTAACTTAACCATTTAAAAAATGAACTATGAAAAAGAATACTATTTTAATTATATTGTGTTTGGCGGCTGTATGGATAGGTTGTGACGACATGTTGAACGTTACCTCAAAAACCGATTTTACGGATGACAATTTCTGGAAAACGGAAGACGACCTGAAAGCAGCCTGTAACCGTTTGTACCAACAGTTTGCTCCTTTAGATTACGATCTCCGTGCCGATGATCAGGTTGGCAGGTTCAATCCAAACGAAATCAGTAACGGCAGTTGGTCTATACCTACCCAAAGTGGCGACTGGACAAACGCATACGCGTATATCTTTACGGCAAACAACATTCTTGTAAAAGCGGCAAACGCTCCTGTCAACGAGAACATTCGCAACCGATATCTTGGCGAAGCGCGTTTCTTCCGTGCGTGGTATTATTTCGATCTGGTATGCAAATACGGCGACGTACCTTTAGCGCTAAAGCCCTTTACGGGAACCACCGACCCTGAACTGAAGATGGCCCGTACCCCGCGCGAAACGGTGATACAACAATGTTACGATGACCTTGCGTTTGCAGCGGAATGGTTGCCCGGACGCGCCGCTATGGAAACGGTGAATGATGAGTTCGAACGCCGTCGCATAACACGTTCGTCGGCTTTGGGCCTGATGGTTCGCATAGGCTTGCACGAAGGCGCTATGCTGAAATATCACAATTTGAGCAACGAAACAGTGTGGAAAGCCCATTTGCAAAAAAGTATTGATGCCTACAGCCTGCTGAAAGCCGAAGGGCATCAACTTTACACGATCGGAGGCGTATCGGAGGCGTATCTGGCGTTGTTTTTCGACGAGGAGAACGGCAGCAACAAGGAAGTTATCTTTTCAAAAGCCTACGGTCCTAATGGCGTCACCGGAACGAACGCCTCCCTCCATTCCCACTCATATAGTTGCGACGTGAACTTTAATATTACGCGTTCAATGGTCGATTACTATCTTTATGCCGACGGTTTACCTCGCGAAAAATCGTCGCTGGTGGTCGCGCCCGAAACATCATTCAATCATGCGATGGGTTATGAAAGCGATGGTTTCACGCCGATAGCAAACGGCATGGGCGCCCGCGACCCGCGTTTGCCGATGAGCGTCCTGCTGTTTAACGACCCGCAACAAGACGAGGGTGCAACAATCGGAGGCGTCCTGGTCTCATACCGTTTAACAGGGCAAGGTGGTGTGTACCTGCCGCTTAATGCATCGAAACCTCTCGGCTATGTGTGCAAAAAAGGATTTTCCGGAGAGCGTTGGAGCCAAGATTACACCGATCGCATCGTCATCCGTTGGGGAGAAATGTTGATTTCGTATGCCGAAGCGCTCTATGAAATCAACGGTTCCATCACCGACGCACAATTAGACGAAACCGTGAACGCGCTACGCAACAGGGTTGGGTTTGCCGTACCGCTTACCAATGCCTTTGTAGCCGCCAACGGCTTGGACATGCGGGAAGAAATCCGCCGCGAACGTACCGTAGAATTGATGGCTGAAAACCGTCGTTATCCGGACATCATCCGATGGAAAATTGCAGAAACGATTTTACCCAAAGCAATGATTGGTCCTAAATTTAACGAAACCGAAGCATTTAATGGTTACTCACAGGCAGCCGATCCAACATATTCCGATCTGTTTACCGATGCGTCGGGAAAGATAGGAGGAGTACAAGAATACGATTATCCCGAAGCGGATATTCGTATTGCAGAAAAAACTAACACGCGACGCTTCGATCCCGGTAAGGATTATTTCTATCCGATACCTTCTTACGAAATTGCACAATCTGACGGAAACATCACACAAAATCCGGGATGGCGTTAATCATTAAACGAATATAAATCTTAAATAAAAGACAATTCAATGAAAAGGATAATAAGATTTTTAGCAGTAGCGGCTGCATTTTGTTTGGAAGGCTGCGAAGTACACGAAATATGGGGAGATGGGCGCGCCGATTTGGAACACGTATATATATTTTTACTTGATCAACCTGACAATCAAGTTGATTACCTGTCTTATGAAATAGCTCAAAACGGCGACGCCAGATGGCGATATGGTTCAAGCGCTACGACCGGAATATGGCAACCTTCTGATGAACAGTGGGTAGCCAGCGTTCCGTTCAGGTTTAGCAGCAAACAGATCCGCACCTACGATGTTATGAGTTTCATTTGGATGGAAAGCGATTTGACGGCAGGTACCGATTATACAGTAACACGAGAAGACAATACTATTATCACGCCTAACGCCGACGGGAGCTATTCGCTCGTATGGCCCCAGGCTAAAAAGGGGATTCAAAACATCAAAATCAAACGTACACAAGGTTCCCCGGACGGTACGATAAAAGTTCAGACGTTTAATCCTACTAACGGCATACCTATTATCAGCAATATAACCTCTCTTGTGAACAATAAGACAGCCGAATATGAAGTACGTTGTACAACTCTTGATGTTAATAAAGTGACGATTACTTTTAATTAATTAAATTTAACTGCATCAGATAATGTCACTGTCATTGTGAAGAATAATAAAATTGTATTGTCAGGCGTTTTTACAGGAAATTGCCGAGACACGACAGTAATATTCATTTGATGCGTTTTTTTTGTTAATTGAATGTCAAAAAGCAAATTCATATGGATGAGAAATAAAAATTTCTGGGGAATTGCCTCTAATACTTACAATAATCAACAAATCAAAACAACAATGTTTAATTTAAAAAGTAGTTAATATGGAAAGTACTAAAATGAATCGCCGCCGGTTTATAAATACGGTTACGGCTACTACCGCGGGGGTGGCCATGTCGGGGTTTACGCCCATATTCGGAAAATCACGGGATACGTCGGAGAAACTTGCACTTCTTGGTGGAACGCCCGTTCGAAAGAATAAAGTCTGGCAAAAATGGCCGCAATGGGACGCCGAAAAGTTTAATCCGAAAATGAACGAAGTGATGGAAAATGGGGTCTGGTCGCGCAGTAAGAGGGTTTCCGAATTTGAAGAAAAATGGGCGAAAATGCACGGTTCAAAATACTGCCTCACGACGGTTAACGGGACCAACGCCTTAAGCGCCGCATTCATGCAATCGGATCTTCATCCCGGCGACGAGGTGATCTGTTCTCCTTATACGTTCAGCGCCTCGATTTTCGGTATCCTTTATAAAGGCGCCATGCCGGTTTGGGCGGACATTGATCCGGCAACCTTTCAAATCGATCCCCAAAAAATCAAGGAGAAAATCACTCCGCGAACCAAGGGTATTCTGCCGGTTCATATTTGCGGTTATCCGTCCGACATGCCGGCCATTATGAAAATTGCAAAAGAACACAATCTGTTTGTCGTAGAAGATGCATGTCAGGCTCACTTGGCAGAAATCAACGGCCAAAAAGTCGGAACGTTCGGTAATGCCGGTTGCTTCAGCTTTCAGGCATCGAAAAATCTTGCTATTGGCGAAGGAGGCGGAATTTTGACTAACGACACCGAATATTACGACCGGCTTTATTCATATCATAATTTCGGATACGCGTCGGGATCCGTATCCGGGCAGATCAGTTCCATCTCTGCGCTCATTCTGGCAAACAAGATTCGCATGGCGGAGTATCAGGCGGCGATCGGATTGTGCCAACTGGAAAAACTCGAAGAACAGCACAGATTACGGAACGAGAACGGAAACTACCTGAATGAAAAACTCGCCGCATATCCCGGTGTCACACCGGTCAAATTGCACAAGGGGGCGACTGCGGCATCTTATTACATTTACGCAATGGTTTACAATCAGGATAAACTCGACGGACTTCCGCGTGATAAGTTTATTAAGGCCTTCACCGCCGAAGGGATTTCACTGTCAACGGGCTATCCGAACGATCCTCTATACGGTCAACCTATGCTGCGAGAGGTATTCAATTCCGACATTTATAAAAAGTTTTACACGGCAGAGGAGTTGGATTTCGAAAAATACAAACGGAAAAATCACTGTCCGTCCTTGATTAAAACTTATAATTCAGCCCTTTGGATGTGGAATGGCGGAATCATGATCGGATCGAAATCCGACATGGATGACATCGTCAACGCCGTGGATAAAATCCATAGCAATGTCAAGAAGTTGAAAAATACATAGACTGTAATAGGATCCAATCCTGTTGAACCGTTAAATCGTTTAATCAGTTTAACGGTTCAACAAAAATCACAAACCGATGCATTGGCTTTATACATAACAATCGTCAGTAATCCGTAAAAAAGAAATGCCATGAAGACCACAAATTATTTTATAACCATTCCCTTGTTTTTTGTACTGGCAATCTGCTCTGGAGCAACCGCCTATCGGAATGGAAATACGACGAATACCATAACAAATAAATAATCTTAATATGAACAGCAGACGAAAATTCATAAAAAACACCGTAGTTTCAGGATTCAGTCTCGGATTGGGAAGCTCTTTTCCCCGTTCGGCTACCGGAGATGCTTCCCCGACAGTTATCCATCCCGATCTACCGGATGTTTCCAAATTAACGTCACAGACTCCGGACGTTCCTTTTATACCGCGAAGAACCGCCAGTTGGTGGAACTCCATAGAAGACCTTCAATGGTCGCAAAAGCATGTCAGGGATAAGATAAAACGGAGAGCTGAGGCTTTTGCCGAAGCAAAAATTGATATGGCAGTTAACTACGGCTTTCATATCAGGTTTGATTTTTCAAACTATTTCGGACAGATACACGGATATATGGCCAATGTATGTGAAGAATTGCACAAATATGGTATAAAATTCATGGATCATTATTCGTGTAACCATGTTCAAAGACCTCGAAACGAAGAAGAATTCCGTAAGCTGCACCGTATGCACCGGCATCATGTGCTATTATTTCATGATCCGGTAGCGGCCAAACACGCACAATACGAAGGGTATTTGTTCAACGATCTGTGCGAGGTGGAAATCGCTGATAATAGCCGGGGATATTCCCTGCAATACCAGATGGAGGCTTTTTGCCACAACAATCCGGGATTTCTGGACATGCATACTAAATACTTGAAAAGGCTTATGGACGAAGCGCCGATTGATGCCATAGAAGTCGACGACATGTGCGATTATGTCGGCCTTGCAGCCTGTGGATGCCGGTATTGCAGGGAACGATTCAGGCGAGATTACGGAAGAGAAATACCACCTTTCGAGGACAAGAATTTTTGGGGGGATACATCTAAACCGATGCTTTACTGGGGTAATTACAATAATCCCGCATTCAGGGAATTTATTCGCATGAAGGTAGACGGTATTGTCGATCATGTCAAGCTGATCAAACTGACAGTAGGCGACAAACCACTTATGTCGTGTTGTTCAAGTACAGGTCCCATTGTGTTGAACTCCATTTCCCTTAATCTGGAAAGAATAGCGCCTTACCTGGATTTTTTCATGCTGGAGAATGTAGGAACCAATATCCGATCGACGGATTGGGTTCGCATGGATGCCGAAGCTCTGCATCAGAAAGATATCGCCAAACAACGGGGAAATGTGCCGGCTATGGCATTAAGCTATACGATTTATGAGAAAGGCGGATATTTAGGTTGGGCTTTGAGCCGTTTCTGGGGCGTAGCCAACTGGAGTAGCACACATAATCAACGGCTGGAGGAAGATCCTGCCGATGCGTGCGAGATGGAAGATGTTATTCGGGAATGGAACAATTGGGAAGCAAATTACAGCGACCTCGATTACAGCAAAGGTAAAGATATAGCAGAACTTAGACTTGTCAGTAACAATTATTGCAGAGATAACGGATGGCGGGATAAGCAGGGGAAAGAGCATTGGGAAAGATTGCGCAACTGGTCGCGGCTACTGGTCGAACATAACATCGGATACCGATTCTTGCGGACGGATGAATTGGCGGATGCCCAAGCGCTAAAAAAAGAACATACACCACTTGTGTTAGATGGAGTCGCCTGTGTTTCTGACGCGCAGTTCAAGGCTATATTGTCTTATCTGGCTTCGGGAGGAACGGCATGGATAGCGCTTCCTTTCGGGATTTATGACGAAAAAGGATACGAAAGAGACAAACCTTTGTCAGATATACTAATCAAACAATATCAGAAGAAAATAACTGTCATCGATTCAGCCATTGATTCGGACTCATTACCAGAATTAATCAAAATGAAAAAAATTCAGCCCGTTATAGAACAACTGAAAGGAGATGCCCGCTGGGCGGTACGGATCCGGATGTTTGAAGGAAAATTAACCTTTCATTTTATGAATACAGCGATGTTGCCGATTCCTCATCCGACCATCAAGGACAACGGAGGCGTGTCTATCTTGCAGGATATCGACTCGCAGATAAAAGACAATAGTTTGTCCTACCGGCTCAAATTGAACCTCCCAGAAGACATACAACTGGAAGTTATGAGCCCTGAAACTAAAGACAAAAGAAAAACCGTTATCTTGAAAAAAGAAAAGGGATACCATTTTTTAAATATTGATTTAGCGAATATAAAAATATATGCTGTGGCACAGCAATGTGTTTAAATATTTTAAATTCGTAAAATGACGTTTTTTAATGGAAAATCACATTCTCCATCACAATATACATTCGGATTAAGACTTGCGACAGTCGAGAAAACCCTATTCGACTTTGATTGCCGTTTCAAGGCTTAATTTTTGTTTATGCGGGTATCCTAAAATGAAGGAAAGTAGCTGCACGGAACATTGCGGAAACGGCATCATCTTCGACAAGCATACAAAACTAAAGACGTTATTTTTTCATTAACGCAAAATCCCTGCAAAAAACGTTTTTTGAGGATAATATTTCGGAAATTCTACCCTGAAGTTACTTTGTTCAAATTTTCTTTGCATAAAAATATCATACTCATGAGAACAGTCCCTTTATTAATTAAAATCAGATCTACTAGAAAAATGGTAATATGTTTTTCCTGGATCTTATTATCATGTCCATTGCTGTTTTCCGGCGCCGCCAAATATCCTGACGCAGAATTACTAGTAGTTCAACAGAACGCCAAAATTTCGGGAACAGTAGTAGACCAGGATGGATTTCCCCTGCCGAGCGTAACAGTACAGATAAAAGGAAAAACAATAGGCGTTACGACTGATGCAGATGGCTAAAATAAATACAATATGCGTAACGAAATGATTTTTATTAAACAACCGACGACAGCTGTAAGCGCTTGCCTCCTGCCATATAAGCTTTTTTTGCAGAAAAAAACGAAGCCTATCAACAGAGCGTGTATTACGTTTTTCATGTTCGTAACGTTTTGCGGCAGCGCCTTTCCGACAGGATGGAAAGCGGGAACAGCCGAAACTGTGATTACGCCGAAGGAATATATCTGGATGGCGGGTTATGCCGGCAGGGTTCGTCCGGCGGAAGGAAAAATTCATGACTTGTGGGCAAAAGCGCTTGCGCTGGAAGATTCGCTGGGAAACAGGGCGGTACTTGTCACCTCCGATTTACTTGGATTCACGGCGGAACTTTCGGAGAAAATACGCGAACAGTTGAAAAAAGACCTCGACTTGTCGAAATCGCAAATCATCCTGAACGCATCGCACACACATTCGGGTCCCGTATTGAAAAATGCCTTGATAGATATCTATCCCATCGACGTCAACCTCGACAAGGAAATCATTGCATATACCGAGTGGCTTCAATCCTGTATTATACGTCTTGTCAAAAAGGCTTTTCAGGACATGAGACCTGCCGAATTATACGCCGGCAATGGAGTTACGAGATTTCAGGCGAACCGGCGAAACAATAAAGAAGCAAGCATTGAACGTCAGTCCGACATAAAGGGACCTTACGACCATGCGGTTCCCGTAATCAAAGTTACGGACAACGAAGGACATCTAAAAGCGATCGTCTTCGGTTATGCCTGTCACCCCACCACTTTGAACGCTTATCAGTGGTGCGGCGATTATCCCGGTTTTGCACAAATAGAATTGAACCGGATCTACAAGGATGCGACCGTCATGTTTTTCCAGGGGGCTTGCGGCGACCAGAATCCTATGCCCCGAGGGACTATCCCTCTGGCAAAACAGCATGGACTCTCGCTGGCCGCCGCCGTCGACAGGATGTTGCACGAAAATATGAAACATCTGGATCCCTTTCTGACAATGGCATACAAAGAAATCGACCTGCCCTTGACAACGCCGCCCGATAAGGAATATTTGGCACAAGTTGAAAGAGAGTCCTCTATCCCCTATTTTAAACGATGGGCTGCCAGATTGTCGAAACAGTTAACCGAAGGGCGCTCATTAATCACTTCTTATCCTTATCCTATACAAATCTGGAACATGGGAGGTCAAATGCTGGTGAGTATGGGTGGCGAAGTTGTTATCGAATATGCCATCGGACTTAAACGTAAGTTCGGATACGATACTTTTGTGATGGGTTATTCCAATGATGTGATGGCATACATCCCCTCTGTGAAAATATTGCGGGAAGGGGGTTACGAAGGCGCAGATTCACAGAAAGTATACGGTTTGCCAAGCGTATGGTCGGAAGAAGTGGAAGCAATGATTTATCGGGAAATCGAAAAATTAGCGATGGTCGTAGACCCGTTGAAAACGTCAAACTAATAACGCCTTTAGACAGGAAGATAGAAAGAACTCTTATATAATAGTAATAATTTTAACTCAATGAAGGCATGAAAAAGATTGCATTATTGACCTTTGTCTGTATATGGCTTTCGTCGTGTACAAAACCGGACGCGACTATCGAATGTGTTTCCCGTCCGCCAACCACTTCAACCAATACTCATTACATCGGCAATAAGCCGCCGCTGCAACCGCTGCATTTCATCAAGCTTCCGGTAGGTCTTATAAAGCCCGAAGGTTGGATTAAGGAGTATTTGAATCGTCAACGCGAAGGTCTTTCGGGACATTTGGGCGAAATCAGCGCATGGCTGCAAAAAGACGGGAACGCATGGTTGAGTTCCGAAGGAAAAGGCGATCATGGTTGGGAAGAAGTCCCCTACTGGTTGAAAGGATACGCCAATATCGGATATCTCCTGAACGATGCCGGCATGATTGCCGAAGCAAAAACATGGTTGGAAGCCGTGTTGAACAGTCAGCGCGAAAACGGATATTTCGGACCGTGGATCGAACGAAGGGGAAAGCCCGATTTATGGGGCAATATGATCATGTTGTGGTGTTTACAATCGTACTACGAGTTCGCCGGCGACCAAAGAATCATCCCTTTTATGAGCAACTATTTCCGTTGGCAATTGGAACTACCCGACGACATGTTTCTCAAAGATTATTGGGAAAACAGTCGCGGAGGCGATAACCTTCTAAGCGTATATTGGTTGTATAATATGACCGGAGAAAATTGGTTGCTCGAACTTGCCGAAAAAATCCATAAAAACACTGCCGACTGGCGTAAAGATTCGAGTTTACCTAAT
>JAITBC010000422.1 GCA_031283785.1 Tannerella sp.
CGAATACTACGATATTGACGCTGTTATTATTGAAGGCGTTACCGGAATACTCGACGAATACAAAGCGGTTATTGTCGCCAAACCGATGGAGCGCTGGACCGAAGCAGATAAATTTGTTCTGGACCAATATATTATGCGCGGCGGACGTGCCGCATGGTTTATTGATGCGGTTCATATCCACGAAGACAGTCTTTCGAGAGGCGAAGCTACCATGGGGTTTGTCTGCGAGCATAATCTTAACGACCAACTGTTTAACTATGGCGTCCGTATAAACCCGAATGTCTTGCAGGATATGCAGTGTTCGAAAGTGCGTATTGACGTATCGTTGCCCGGAATGCCTCCCGACTTTCGTTTTGCGCCCTGGACATATTTCCCTCTGCTTTGGACGCCGCCGAACAATCCCATAACCAAAGGAATCGACCTTGTCAAGGCTCAGTATCCGGGAGTTATAGACACGGTCGGAAATAATGCCGCTGTGAAAAAGACGTATCTCCTGTACTCTTCCGAACACGCAAAAGTGACGAATGCACCTTTGATTGTGAGTTTGTCGCAAGTGGACGAAAAAATTACGCAACAGGTCTTCAACAGTTCGTATTTACCTGTAGCTATTCTGCTTGAAGGCGAATTTAACTCTCCGTTCCGAAACAGGATAGTCTCGCAGTATATAACGTCCCCCGGCTTCACATTTATCTCTAAAAGCAAGAAAACCAAAATGATTGTTGTTTCCGACGGAGATATTATCCGTAATGATGTAAACAAAGCCGGAATTGAGTCTGTTCCTTACCGTTTGGGATACGACAGGCATACCGAATATACTTATGGAAACAATGATTTCGTCATGAATGCAATCAATTATCTTACAGATGAAAATGGGTTGATGGAAATAAAAAACAGAACGCTGAAGATGCGACTGCTCGATAACTCCAAAATAGCTCATAATCACACTAAAATAGTTTTGATTAATACGCTTGTTCCTCCGATAATCATCATTTTTTGCGGAACGGTATTTGCGCTGTATCGACGCAGAAAGTACAGAATTTGACTGCTTTATACGTTTATAACAATTCAAGTTTCGGAAGAGGTACCAAGCAGATTCGAACTGCTGTACACGGTTTTGCAGACCGCTGCCTAACCACTCGGCCATGGTACCAAATCGGGCGCAAAGATAATACTTTTACTTTATATACAAAACAGCAAAATAAATTTCTTCAAATTTATTTCTACCTTTGCCCTCAAAAAAACGGTTAATGATGCTTCCGACAGAACTGAAAATATTGAAATCGCACGGGTCGCAATACATTCGTAATCTTGCAGATGTGAAACTGTGCGACATGTTTCGCGGTCGTCCCGAAATATCCGGAAAAATAACGGCAGACGAAGCCCGGGACCTGGGCAATATTTGTCCCGTCGGGGCGATAACGCATTATCCGGAGATTTCTCTGGATATGGGAAAATGTCTTTTTTGTAAAGAATGTCAATTCAGAAAACCTGATTTGATAAAATTCACCAATGATTATAAAATCGCCACAAATAACAGAGCTGACTTGATAATTAAGGCGGGAGATAAAAATCCGGTGCAATTTCGACGCGATGCTGTCAGAACGGAAATTCGGAAAATATTCGGTCGCGCTCTAAAATTGCGCCAAATATCTGCCGGAGGAGACAATTCCTGCGAAATGGAACTCAATGCTGCCGGAAATGTGAATTTCGACATGGGACGGTTCGGTATCGAATTCCATGCTTCGCCTCGCCATTGTGACGGAATTGTGATAACCGGTCCCGTAACGCAAAATATGGAGGAGGCGCTGAATATATGTTACGATGCCGTGCCTTTTCCCAAAATAATAATTCTGGCAGGCGCCGACGCTATAAGCGGAGGACTGTTCGCCGAAAATACTGCTGTAAAAAGAACGTTTATCGAAAATCATACTGTAGATTTATATGTGCCGGGGAACCCGATGCACCCTCTTACTTTTGTAAACGGAATACTGAATCTTATTGAATATCATGTCTGAAAAAAGTATCCTGAGGGCAAAACCGATGTAAAGAGCAATATCGGCAATTTGAAATTTTTCCCGACATCAATATACTCTCCTTTATATAATCACATTTTGCGTTTCCGTACCGGATACGGGTGAGGCGTTATTCAAAAACCAATACAAAGCGTTTGTTAATATAAAGTTTAACAAACGCTTTGCAGAGTTTTTTTTGAATACGGCGGATTTAACGGTTATTTCTTTTTCTCTATTAAATTCAGCAATTCCACTTTGCGAAATTCAACAGGATGACTTTCGGATTGCAGAGCAATACGTCCCTGTGTCAGAGGAGCGTAGAGAGTATTCGGTTGTGGATTGGCGCTTCCTTCTCCAACAGTCGGTTTTGTATATGTCAGAATGGTATCTCCCTCCATAACGTGATGTATAATACTGTCGCCCAAGACAATCATTTCGAGAGTAACCCACTGGTCGCCGTGATATGTTTTGGATGCAGATTCGTAACAGTGACCTCCGTA
>JAITBC010000451.1 GCA_031283785.1 Tannerella sp.
ATCCAAACGCCTGATAACTGTCATCGGCAATATCACGTCGCGGTATTTTCCGCGCACATAAACATCCCGCAGGCAGTCGTCGGCAATGCCCCAAATGAAACTTACTATTTGATTGTATATCTGATTGTCCATACTATATTTATAATAGACAGCAAAGATACGAATTATTTTGGTTTTTATCCGTAAAAACTCTTTTTGGGTTTTGAGTATTTTTCTGCATTCGGTTAGTATATACCCATAAAAACTCTAATAAAAGTCCTGTTTATTACGCATATAACGTGTATTTATTTTTCTTTCGCGTTCTCAACCTTCCTCTGCAACTCATTCATTTCCTTGTCGTTCGCTTTTGCTCTTTCAATTCGTTCCGCCTGTTCGCGAAGCAATTCCTCGTATTGTTCTACTTGACTGCGAATTATCTTAATGCTGTCGCTGTACCTGAGTTGCCGTTCCAAACGGTAAATGCTTTTTTCATCGGCTTTGCCATGCATCTTGATATAGCGGTATTTCAGGTCGTTGTTGTTGTATTGATTAATAGTTTTTCGCTGTTCTCCGATTGCATACGACAATCCAAATATTACTAAAACCATGATAACCAATGAAATAAAAACCTTTCTGGAAGTTATATCAATCGTATGCCGATGATGATACTCTACATGAGCGGGCATGCGGACTTCCTCAATTACCTGCTCAATCCGTTCCGTCATAACATTTACTGCGGTCAAATCGATCTGTATCGACTCTGTCTGCTTGTCGGTTGTCTGTTTATCTAATTTTTCATTTAGCTTCTCAAACATCTCACAAACTGTCGAAACATCTATTTTATTTATACTCATAATATTTTGAATTTTAATTGTTTATAAATGAAATCCTCTTTTCTTTTTCTTCTTAGGCTTATGCTGCTTCAGTAGTTCCGCTTCGTCAGGGTCGTAATCCGTTCCTGCTGGTTGAATATCAAACAATCCACCCAATACCGAACCGGCATTTTCCAGAACAGGTGATTGGTTTTGAAAATGACTATGGGTATGAATATCCTGTGCCTTATCATTCTGTTTCAATTGAAAATCAATCTTGCTATAACTGAATTGCCGGTCAATCTTTGAACCGTTGAAAGAATAATCTCCTTTTCCGAAACGGATGCCCTGAATCTTATCAGTACTCCCATTTTTGCGAAAATCGGTTGCGATGCCCTGACGTTTCAGTTCCGCTGTCAGTTCCTGCCAATCCCGACACTTGGGCAAGGCTGCTTCCACGGCATCGTAAATTTCGTATTTCGTCTTGTCCGGCTCTTTCAGTCTGTGTCGTTTCACATTTTCCTTGCCGTTGGCAATATACAGTCCGTATTTTTTTGTCAGTTCCATGCAAATTTTTGTACTCCTGAACCTTTCGTTTTTGTCGGAAATACGCTTGCCTTCGTTGTCTATCCGGTTAATGACCAGATGAATGTGCGGATGGTCGGTATCGTGATGCCGGGCTATAATATACTGCGTATTTCGATAACCCATTTTATATAGGTACGCTAACGCGATACCAACCATAGTTTTGTCTGTCAACCGTTCCTTATCCTGAACCGAAAAGTCCAGAGAGATATGGGCTACCGGCTTTGTTATGTCTGGACTTACCTTACTCTGGGTGATGAAACTATGTATAATGGAGTCTTTATCTTTTAACCGTACCCCGTTTGCATAAAGCAACTGGGCATTGTCCTTATCCAGAACATAGTTGATTACTCCTTTGAATCCATGCCCCTGTACAATCTTTGCCATCATTCTTCGATACGTTTAATCAGATTATCCAAACTTTTTATTGACTGTACCCATTCCTGATGAACTTCCATATATCCTATTGTATTGGCCTTGAGGGCAATCTGGTTGATGTTGTTTGCCATACCGGCAAGTTGCCGGATATAGCCCAGATGTTCGGGAGTCAAACGCTGTTTAACCTCACTCTTTGCAATGCAACGACGTATGTATTCACTTTGGGTAAGTCCTGCTAAACGGGCTTTCGCTTTGAAAGAAAAATACTCTTTCGTTTCCATTTTGACGGTCAGTTTATACTTCTTCCTGTCGGCTTCGTCCTTCTTCGGACGGCCGTTTCTATTCTGATTCTTTATCGTTTTCATACCTGTAAAATCTTACTGTTTACATAGACCGGCGGGATGTTTTGCCTCGCAGAGCAAGGTTTCGGTCAGACCGAAACACAAACTTGCTCCGTTGAAAAATCAGGCGCAGCCTGTTGTATAACCCTATGATTACGGTTCATCTTCTTATCCCCAATTTTTTCTTTTTTACTTCCGGTTTGACCATCGGTTTTTGACACAGGAAATCATTCAGGTCTTTAAAGTCTGCATATTTTGTTGAACGATTGTACACTGTCGAGTTGACAGACCGGATTAACTTCGTTGCAGTCCGTCCGGCTTCATCGTTGTCCAGATAAGTATAGACCTCTCCATGCTCTTTCAGAAAACACATCGCCTTCTGAACATTGGCGACCGAATTGAGAACCGCAACATCATGCTTGCTCTTTTCGATTTTCTGTATTGTCAGGTACGAAAGGAAATCCCAAAATCCCTCAAAAACTAAACAAGTGTCCCTGTTGTTCCGAAGAGTTGTAATATCTTTCGGCGAAATACAACCTTTGAAATTGGGTGGACTGCTTAACTCATACCCGCTGTTATCATTCCTGAAACCAATAGAGAAATAATCCCTGTCCCTGT
>JAITBC010000446.1 GCA_031283785.1 Tannerella sp.
GGAGGAGTGTATTTTCATGTGCTGTTTATGCTCGGTTTCGGGTTCGCAACCGGTATGCAGATTCTGATTTCGAGGCGAAAAGGCGAAAACAGCCTGTCGAAAATCGGACCTGTCATGGAAACAGGATTGCTTTTTCTGTGGGCGCTGGCGGCGATACTTATAGCAGGAGCGCAATGGCTCACTCCGTGTATTATGCCCGGAATCATCAGTCACGAAAGTCTTTTGCAACCCTCCATCAACTTCCTGAATATCCGTGTGTACGGCCTGATTTTCGTGTTTGTAAACGTGTCGTTTCGAGCATTTCATGTGGGGACGACAAACACACGTCCGCTAACATACGGCTCTGTCATAATGGCTGCAACCAATATTATTCTTGATTATATGCTGATATTCGGAAAATCGGGTTTTCCAAAAATGGGACTTGAGGGCGCAGCTCTCGCATCCGTCATTTCGGAAGCGGTCGAGGCAATCTATTTCATTACATACAATTCGCGCTCAAGGATAAGAAAAATGTACCGCCTTTTCTATTTCAAAAATATAAACTTCAAACTGTTGAAACAGACGCTTAACATATCCGTCTTTGTCATGCTGCAATACTTTATTTCGTTGAGTACGTGGTTCATATTTTTCATCGTCATAGAAAAGACTGGAGAACAGAATCTGGCTTCTTCAAACATTGTACGCAGCATATACGGCTTCATAACTATTCCCGTATGGGCTTATGCCGCCGTAACAAGCTCGTTTGTAAGCAATGCCATCGGAGCGGGACATTCGGAACAGGTTACTGCAATTATTGCCAGAACTGTTAAAATCAGTTTTATAACTTCGCTCGTCATAACGCTGTGTACCGGCGTTCTGGCAAGGCAGGTACTGATGATATATACGGATAATGCGGAACTGGTGAATCTGTCGTTACTGTCCGTATATGTAATTGTCGGAGTGAATATTGTTTTTTCGTTAAGTTGTGTGTTTTTCAACGGAGTAAGCGGTACCGGAAGGACAAAAACAGCAATGTTCATGGAAATCATTTCACTGGTATTCTACATGACGGCTTTATATATGCTCGTATATTATTTTCCCGAAAATGCGGCGTTTGCATGGCTGTCGGAATTTGTTTACTGGGCAGGATTGCTGATTCTTTCGCTGCTGTACCTGCGATTCGGAAAATGGAGAAACAGCAGGTTATGAACCGTCATGCTCCGAAATGCCCGACCATCCCGGAAATATGTGTAACTTTGCGCAATATTTTATTGAATGAATATGGATAATAAAGATATGAAAATAACTGTTGTCAAAATAGGAGGCAATGTCATCGACAATCCTGCAGATTTGACTTTTTTCCTGAAAAAGTTTGCGGCTCTGTCCGGTAACAAAATACTGATACACGGCGGAGGCAAACTCGCTACCAAACTCTCTGCCAAACTCGATATCCCGACAAAAATGATAGAAGGCAGACGTGTAACCGACGCACAGACAATCGAAATCGTTACTATGGTGTATGCCGGTTTGATAAACAAAAATATCACGTCGCAGCTCCAGTCGCTCGGATGCGACGCCGCAGGTCTTTCGGGAGTCGATGCGGGTATAATCAAGGCGGTGAAACGCTCTCCCTGTCCTGTCGATTTCGGATTTGTCGGAGATATTCCCGACGACGGTATAAACTCAATCCGCCTTACGGAATTTCTCAATATGGGACTTGTTCCGGTAATATGTTCAATAACAGCGGACAGGTATGGCGTACTGCTGAACTGTAATGCCGACACTGTCGCTCAGTCCGTTGCTACGGCGCTGTCTTCCGCCGGCGCTCGCGTTACGCTGATTTACTGTTTCGAAAAACAGGGACTGTTAGCCGACGTCAATGACGACGCCTCGGTCATACCCCTGATTAACGCCGATAATTGCGAAAAACTCAAAGCCGAAAACATAATCTCTGCCGGCATGATTCCGAAAATCGACAATGCTTTTAAAGCATTAACCGCCGGCGTTGAAGAAGTTATCATCAAATCACATCTCGATCTGGATAAAAATGACAAAGGAACAAAAATAACAGGGAATTAGAAAAGCAGGTCATGGTTTAAATCCGTTGAAATCAAACAACTTTCGAGAATACTCCTGATTTGCAATAATATCGTTTAATATACATTCCTGTTACGTTGTCATGAATTTGTTCATTTCTGGAATAACAAATTGTTTTTCTGTTCAATCGTTTGATATGAATCCTGAAATTCAGGTTTTTCCTTTTTATCTTCCATGTCTTCGACTTGCAGGGGAGTATCCACACTCAAATCCTTAGGAACTCCTGACCTGCGGAACATTTTGTCGCTGACATATAGTTATTTATAAAAAGACATAGCGCAAAACGTTATGCCAACAAATGGGCTTCCAAATCGCCATCTGCTTTTCGTGAGTATTCTCGATCTTTGGGATGTCCGTTCAGCGCTACTTCCAGACCTTCTTCTTCAAAATGTTGCTTTACATGATCTATTTTTCACATACTGACATGCAATATTTGTGATATGTGTTCGTTATTCGGCTTTTTATGTATGGCATGACAATACATTGTTTTTCATCTTTTTCAGCAGGGCTTTTTGTATTTTTTTGACAAAACTGGGACCCTGATAGATATATCCGGTATAGAGTTGAATCAAATCCGCTCCGGCGTCGAGCATATTCACAGCGTCGGCGACGGTCATTATTCCGCCTACTGCGATTATCGGGAGTTTTCCGGAAGTTTGTTCGTGTATATAACGGACGATTTCCAGCGCACGTTTCGTCAGAGGCTGTCCGCTGAGTCCGCCCTGTCCTGTTTCGTCTATTTCTTTGGCGGACGATTTAAGTCCTTCTCTTGAAGTTGTTGTATTTGTAGCGACCACTCCGTCGATACCCGTTTCGCGTATTATGTACAGAGTATCATCAATTTGCTCAAACGACAGGTCGGGAGAAATTTTCACCAGTACAGGCTTGTACACATCCATATATTTGCGTTCGTTAACCAGACTTTTCAGCAGGATTTCCAGATCGGGCTTGTTCTGCAAGCGGGTCAGATTGCTGACATTCGGACAACTGACATTCACGGTGAAATAATCCACATAATCGTACAGTCCTTTAAAAGTTTTCAGATAGTCGCTTACAGCATCCGTATTCGGCACCATAGTGTTTTTCCCGATATTTCCTCCGACTATCACCCTTCCATCTTTTTTCGTTCTAAGTCTTTTGATAATCACCGATAATCCATCGTTATTAAACCCCATTCTGTTGACAAGAGCATTGTCTTTTTTCAGGCGGAAACATCGGGGTTTCGGATTTCCGGACTGGCTTTTTGGCGTCACCGTTCCGATTTCGACAAATGAGAAGCCAAAATTCCCGAGCATATCGAATATTTCGGCATTTTTGTCGAATCCGGCAGCAAAGCCTATTGGGTTTTTGAAAGTAAGCCCGAACAGTTCTTTTTCCAGCGCCCTGTCGTTTACAGACAGATTTTTTTTTAGCAACCATGGCAGACAGGGAATGTATCTCGCCGATTTTATGAAAAATACGATTGCATTGTGCGCTTTTTCCGCAGGAAATAAAAACATCAGAAAACGAATTATCTTATACATCACAGAATTATAAAAAGT
>JAITBC010000103.1 GCA_031283785.1 Tannerella sp.
ATAAAAGCAATAGGCATTTCTTACCAAATGCACGGCTTGGTGGCGGTAGATGAATATCAAAAAGTTATTAGAGACGCCATAATATGGTGCGACAGCCGCGCCGTTCAATATGGAGAAAAAGCATTCGCCGATTTGGGTAACGAAAAATGCCTGTCGAAACTACTTAATTCACCCGGAAACTTTACACTCTCAAAATTGGCATGGCTAAAAGAAAATGAACCCGAAAACTATGCCAAAATACGCTACTTTATGCTTCCCGGTGATTATATTGCAATGAGGCTTACAGGAGATGCGCGAACTACCGTGTCGGGGCTGTCGGAAGGTATTGCTTGGGATTTTTCAACAAACAAACCCGCAAAATTCCTCTGCGATTATTTCGGATTTGACACAGACATAATCCCTGAAACAGTTCCCGTTTTTGGACATCAAGGGCATTTAACAGACGCTGCAGCCAAAGAACTCGGATTAGAAGCCGGTACTCCTGTTACATACAGGGCAGGAGACCAGCCAAACAATGCACTTTCGCTTAACGTGTTTCACCCGGGCGAAGTTGCTGCTACGGCTGGAACATCCGGAGTAGTGTACGGAGTAAACAGCGACGCAAGATATGATTCGCTGTCAAGAGTCAATTCATTTGCACACGTAAACCACTCGCCGCAACAAACAAGAATAGGAGTGTTGCTTTGCATAAACGGAACGGCAATTCTTAACGCATGGATAAAAAATAACATCGCCCCTGAAAATATAGGATATGCCGAAATGAACGAACTTGCAGCCGAAATACCGGTTGGAAGCGACGGAATTAGCATTATTCCTTTCGGTAACGGCGCAGAACGAGTATTGTGCAACAGCGAACCCGACTGCTCGATTCACGGAATTAATTTTATCAGGCACTCAAAAGCGCACCTCATTAGAGCGGCGCACGAAGGTATTGCTTTCTCGTTCAAATACGGAATGGATATTATGAATCAAATGGGGATAGAAACAAAAACAGTAAGAGCAGGAAATGCAAACCTCTTTTTAAGTCCGGTGTTTCGACAAACGCTGTCGAATATTACTGGCGCAACTATTGAACTCTACAATACCGACGGCGCAACAGGAGCCGCGCGCGGAGCAGGAATGGGAGCAGGAATTTATAAAAACGAAAAAGAAGCGTTTGAAAACCTGAAAAAATTAATCACCGTAACCCCAGAAACAAATCGCATAAATGAAAGCATGGAGGCTTACGGCAGATGGCTGTCGCTATTGAAAAAATAAGAGGAGAAAAATAAAATACTAACAGAAAAGAGAAACAGAGAAAGTACGTCATTGCGAGCGAAGCGAAGCAATCTAAAAAAAACACAGAACACAAATCTGGGTTGCTTCGGGCTAACGCCCTCGCAATGACGAACAAAAAGAAAAGAAAAGAAAAACAACAATCTCTTTAAGAAAAAGAACAATCTCTTCAGAAGAAAGAACAATCTCTTTAAGAAAAAGAACAATCTCTTCAGAAGAAAGAACATTCTCTTTCGAGAAAAGAACATTCTCTTTGAGAAAAAGAACAATCTCTTTGAGAAAAAGAACGTTCTCTTTCGAGAAAAGAACAATCTCTTCAAGAAAAAGAACGTTCTCTTTGAGAAAAAGATCATTCTCTTTGGGAAAAAGAACATTATTATATTAAAAATAAATAAATATCAAGTTAAACATATTAAATTTATAAGAATTATGACAACAGAACAAGATTGGTTGAAACATAACCACGAAGCCCTGTACAATCAGGGAACGCAAACATTTACCTATTTGACGGATCGCGCCAACCGCCAACGTCTGGGTTTTGCCGAAGGCACAGTTTTGGGCGAATGGCTCGACAACGAATTTGAGCCTGCGCTTCAAGCGTTTGAAGCGGCTTTTACCGAATGGAAAGACCCCTCCGAACGCACTAAAACAAAGACGGCAAGACTTAACGAAGCCGAAAAAGCTTTCAAAGCAGTTTACCGTAAACTTTATACCGGATTTTTGCGCGAAAGCCCAATAGTAACCGATGACGACCTTATAAGCATGGATCTTCCAAAGCGCAGCAGCGGTCGCAAACCATCGCCAGTGCCGGATGAATTTCCAGATGCCGATGCCGATACATCGCAAATACGCCGCATAACAATACATTTTTACGAAAACAAAAGCGCTCACAAAAAAGCCAAACCGGCAGGCGTTCACGGCGCAGAAATACGATGGAGCGTGTTTGATACGCAGCAGGAAGTATATCTTGATGAACTTACTAACTCATCGTTTGATACCAACTCGCCGTTTACGCTCGAATTTACCGACAGGCAGCGCGGCAAAGTGCTTTATTTTGCGCTCAGATGGGAAAACACACGCGGCGAAAAGGGCCCGTTTGGACCTGTGCTTAATGCAGTAATACCATAATGGATAAACATATAAAAACAGAATGAACGCTTGGCGCAAACAAGCATACATATTTAAATAGAGATAACATATTAATTAAAATTTTAAATACACAGATTTATGAGTAAAAACATTTATTTCCCCACAGTGGGACAAATCAAATTTGAAGGAAAGGATAGTAAAAATCCTTTAGCATTTCGTTATTACAATCCTGAAAAGATTGTTTATGGACGAAAAATGAAAGACTGGTTTAAATTTGCCATGGCATGGTGGCACACTCTTTGCGCCGAAGGCGGCGACCAATTTGGACCCGGAACAAAAACATTTCCATGGACACAAGGAAATTCAGCTCTTGAAATTGCAAAACAGCGATTAGATGCAGGTTTTGAATTTATGCAAAAAGTAGGCATCGAATATTATTGTTTTCACGATACCGATTTAATCGATGAAGGAAAATCAATAGAAGAATACGAAGCCAATTTGAAGGCAATAGTAGAATATGCCAAACAAAAACAAGCAGAAACAGGAATAAAACTTCTTTGGGGAACAGCCAACGTGTTTGGCAACAAACGCTATATGAACGGAGCAGCAACCAATCCCGACTTTGATGTAGTAGCGCGCGCCGCAGTACAAATAAAAAACGCTATCGACGCTACCATCGAACTTGGCGGGCTTGCATACGTGTTTTGGGGTGGGAGAGAAGGCTATTCGTCTTTGCTTAATACCCAAATGAAACGCGAAAAAGACCATCTCGCCACATTTTTGGGCAAGGCACGCGACTATGCCCGCTCAAAAGGATTTAAGGGAGTATTTCTGATTGAACCCAAGCCTATGGAACCAACCAAGCACCAATATGATGCCGATACCGAAACGGTGATAGGCTTTTTACGCGCATACGGACTTGACGGCGACTTTAAAGTAAATATCGAAGTAAATCACGCTACGCTTGCAGGACATACTTTTGAACATGAACTGCAATGCGCCGCCGATGCAAACCTTTTAGGCTCGATAGATGCAAACAGAGGCGACTATCAAAACGGCTGGGATACCGACCAGTTTCCGGTAGATGCTTATGAACTTACTCAGGCAATGCTCGTAATATTACAAAACGGAGGCTTGCCGGGAGGAACTAACTTTGATGCTAAAACGCGCCGTAATTCTACCGACTTGGAGGATATTTTTATTGCTCACATTGCGGGCATGGACGCTTTTGCACGCGCTCTTGAAAGCGCCGCCGATATTCTTGAAAAATCTCCATACAAAAAAATGCTTGCCGACAGATACGCCTCTTTCGATGCCAATAAAGGAAAAGAATTTGAAAACGGAAAACTGTCGCTCGAAGATTTGGTAACATTAGCAAAAACCAAAGGCGAACCAGCTCAAACAAGCGGCAAACAAGAACTGTATGAAGCAATAGTAAACATGTATATCTAAACTGTTTTGAAAACTATTGAAATTAATATTAATAATTATAAACGACCGTGTCGATTGTGTACAGGAAACAAAAACCTGTACATAATTTGCGCGGGCTGCGTATTTTTTGATAATGTTGATAAAATAAACCTGTAAATTATGATAAAAGAAAAATTGCCTTTACTCGATAAGCATGCCTTTGATGCAGAGGTTGACAGCCGGCACGTATCTCTCTATACTTTACACAATGGAGATATAACAATGCAGGTAACAAATTTCGGCGCACGCGTAGTATCTCTTTTCGCTCCCGACAGAAACGGAAAATATGAAGATATAGTATTGGGCTATCCTGATATAAAATCATATCTAAATAATCGTGGCGAAAGATTTTTGGGATGCGTTGTAGGTCGATATGCAAACCGTATTGCAAACGGCAGGTTTACTCTCGATGGAAATGAATATTCGCTTCCGCTTAACAGCGGCGGGCAAACGTTGCATGGAGGCATAAAAGGCTTTGACAGCGTAGTGTGGAATGTTGACAGCCTTAGCGAACATGAAATAGTTTTTTCATTTGTATCTGTTGATGGCGAAGAAGGTTTTTCAGGCAAATTGCATGTTGTAATGACATATTCTCTTACAAAAAACAATGAATTTAAAATCACATACAATGCAATTTCCGACAAAACTACCGTTGTTAACTTGTCGCACCATTCATTTTTCAATCTCAAAGGCGAAGGCAACGGCAGTATCGAAGATCATATACTGACGCTCAATGCAAATCATATTACGGCTGTAAACGAGGCTCTTATTCCTTCCGGATATTTGATGCCTGTTGAAAATACTCCGTTTGATTTTCGCACTCCGCATGTCATTGGCGAACGGATTAATGCAAATCACGAACAGTTGAAGTTTGGCAGCGGATATGATCATAACTGGGCGCTCGACAGTAAAAGTATTGAAGAGCCGGCAGCCACAGTTTACGAAGCCGTAAGCGGCAGAGAACTGCAGGTATTTACCGACCAGCCCGGGATACAGTTTTACAGCGGAAATCATTTTCACGGAATGGCAGAAGGAAAATACGGAAAACGTCATATCAGGCGCGAATCGCTTGCTCTTGAAACGCAAAAATTTCCCGACTCTCCCAACCATCCCGATTTTCCGACAACAGTATTGAATATCGGAGAAACATATCAACAAACATGCATTTATAAATTTAATACAAAATAATTCATGAAAAATAAAGAATACAATTCAACTTACATTTTATGTATCACGCTTGTAGCAACTCTCGGAGGCTTGCTTTTCGGATATGATACAGCAGTAATTTCGGGAGCGGAAAAAGGTATTGAAGGCTTTTTCCGTCAACCTAACGCAAATTTTAACTACACTACATTTATGCATGGCATAACAGCCGCGAGCGCGCTCATAGGCTGTGTTATTGGCGGATTTATATCAGGATTTTTTGCTCAGCGGCTTGGTCGGCGCAATTCTCTTCGATTTGCATCCGTGCTGTTTTTCCTGTCGGCATTAGGTTCTTATTGCCCCGAATTTTTATTTTTTGAAAAAAATATTCCTACGAGCGGTCTTTTGATAACGTTCAATCTGTATCGCATATTGGGCGGAATAGGAGTGGGGCTTGCTTCGGCTATTGTGCCAATGTATATTGCCGAAATTGCTCCGTCAAAAATTCGCGGGACGCTTGTTTCGTGCAATCAGTTTGCTATAATTTTCGGTATGCTGATAGTTTATTTTGTAAATTATTTAATACTTGGCGACCATAAGAATCCTTTTGTAGATGAAGTTACAAAAGCATATACCGTTCCCGACCAGTGGACAATACTTAACGGATGGCGATACATGTTTGTATCCGAAGCCTATGTTGCGGCGGTATTTGGATTTCTACTGTTTTTTGTTCCCAAAACGCCGCGTTATCTTGTAATGATACGGCAGGAAGAAAAAGCATTGTCGATACTTTCAAAGATAAACGGAAAAGAAACGGCAAAACAAATTCTGTCGGATATAAAAGCAACAGTTCATGTTAAAAGCGAAAAACTGTTTACTTATGGCGTTACCGTTATCGTTATAGGAATATTTCTATCGGTATTTCAACAAGCGATAGGAATAAATGCCGTGCTTTATTATGCTCCGCGCATGTTTCAAAATGCAGGAGCAGAAGGAGGCGGAATGTTGCAAACAGTTATAATGGGCATTGTAAATATTGTATTTACGGCTATCGCAATATTTACGGTAGATAAATTCGGGCGCAAACCTTTACTGCTTATAGGCTCGATAGGTATGGCGGCAGGCGCTTTTGCCGTTGCCGTTTGCGACAGCATAGGCTTGCAGGGCATAGTTCCCGTGATGTCTATTATTGTTTATGCGGCATTTTTCATGATGTCGTGGGGACCGATATGCTGGGTGTTAATATCTGAAATATTCCCGAATACTATTCGCGGACAGGCGGTAGCAATTGCCGTAGCGTTTCAATGGATTTTCAATTTCATTGTTTCTTCTACATTCCCGCCGCTTTACGATTTCAGTCCGATGATAGCATACGGAATGTATGGTATAATGTGCATATTTGCCTTTATTTTTGTATTGAATTGGGTGCCTGAAACAAAAGGTAAAACTTTGG
>JAITBC010000120.1 GCA_031283785.1 Tannerella sp.
ATAGTTCATTATTAAGTTTCAAAAATAATAAAGTGAGAGATTTTTCTATCATGTGTGCAGCTTTGGAGTAACATAACCCCTTCCTTTTAAGTCGGGCAAGACAGTGTCTGATCCTGCAAACGTTTAAGCAAAAATAAAATGATGCGTTATAAAACATCTTCTGATAATTTTTGTTGCACTTCTCCCGTTTCATGCACTTGGAAAATCCGAGTTTTTCATGTAGTTTTGCACGATTTTTTTAAGATGAAACAGATATCGACACAACAGCAAATAAACACGACGGCATTTAATATTCTGGCCGCCCTGAGCATATGTCATTGTATGAACGACGCCCTGCAGTCGGTTGTATCGGCATCATATCCGATCATTAAGGACGAACTGCAGTTAACTTTCCGGCAAATCGGGCTTATCACATTAACGTATCAATTTTCGGCATCGGTGTTTCAGCCGATTGTAGGACTTTATTTTGATAAACGTCCGTCGGTATGGTCGTTACCCGTCGGTATGACATTTACGCTGATGGGATTAATTTCGCTGGCTTTTGCGACGGAGCTTACGTGGATGCTCTTTTCCGTTTTTCTGGTAGGCGTTGGCTCATCGACGTTTCACCCGGAAGCGTCGCGATTGACATACCTGGCTTCGGGAGGGAAGCGTGGGCTGGCACAGTCGGTATTTCAGGTAGGCGGCAATCTGGGCGGCTCACTGGGGCCGTTGATGGTTGCGACGATCGTGGCGCCGTATGCCCGCAGCAACATCGCCTATTTTTCTATCCTGTCGTTCATTGCCGTTGTTGTAATGTTTTTTATAAGTCGCTGGTATAAAATACGTTTGCGGCATATCTCCCGGCAGAAAACGGCAGAAGAACGCCCCGTTCGACCGCCGCTGCCGTTGGGGAAAACGATTTTCACGATTTTGATTCTGCTGATACTCATCTTTTCAAAATATGTGTACATGGCAAGCCTGACGAGTTACTACACATTTTATGTAATCGAAAAGTTCGATGTGACGGTACAACATTCTCAGGTATATTTATTTGTGTTCCTTATTGCCACAGCAATCGGAACGTTGATAGGCGGACCTCTCGGCGACAAAATCGGGCGGAAATATGTGATATGGCTGTCGATAGTCGGCGCCGCACCATTCGCACTGATGATGCCCCATGCCGGTCCGATATGGACGGCTACGCTGAGTTTCTGCACCGGACTTATGCTCTCATCGGCTTTTCCCGCAATACTGGTATATGCGCAAGAGTTGCTACCCTATAAACTGGGACTTGTTTCTGGACTGTTTTTCGGCTTTGCTTTCGGCGTAGCGGGAATCGCATCGGCTATTCTCGGCAAACAAGCCGATATTCATGGTATCGAAGCAATATACAATGTTTGCGCATACATGCCCTTAATAGGGCTAATTGCTTTTCTGCTTCCTGATCTTAAAAAAAGAAAAGCAGACCCGGCATAAAAAAATCGATTCTTCTTACAGTTCCGCGGCAAATTCTTTCAATGTGCCGTTCTTCCAGCAAGCCTCAACAAGACGGAAGGAATTTACGGCTTTCTTTTTAACCCACATTGCAGTCAATGAATCTCTTAATGGTCATAATCACCAAAATACATTTTCGAAAATTCCGATTTTCCGCTTGGGGTTTATTCCGGGAGGCGTTCTCCTTTTCACCTCGGACGACCGCCGCCACCGCCCATACCCGACGAAGGATTGCCTACGTTAGTGACCATTGAACTGACGGTAAAAGAATTGGCGAGCGTACCCGGTGTATAGGCGCCGTCGGAATATAAGCCGTGAAAATCCGTACCGCCGGCAAGGCTTCCGCCGGTGTATAGGGAGTAGTCGGTACCTGTGGCTACGCCGGGAGCACTGAACAACATGGTCAGTTGGTTGTAGTTGCGCGGCAGTTTAAATGTCAGCACCGCCGATCCGTCGGCGGATGCGATACGTATGAATTGCCCGGCTGACGCGGAGCCGCCATACACAATGACAGGCTGCGTGCAGACACCGGCGGTAGGAGTACTTGTAGCGCCACCTACGGCAACGATCGTGCCGCCCGTGATTTTTAACGTGTTCCTGTCGCAGTCAATGCCTTCTTCCGGAGAGGTGGAGCCGGATGAGACAACCGTCCCGCCGGTGATGGTCAGCGTACCGTTGCTGTCGATACCGTCGTTAGTGGCGCTGTATGCATATATCGCGCCGCCATTGACTGCGATTTGAACGGCAGCGTTGATGCAGTCGTCGTAAGCTTCTATTTCGACCGTGCCGCCATTAACGGTTAACGTTTGCTTGCTTTCCATTCCTTCGGCTTCCGCGGCAGCGGTGGTGATACGAATCGTACCGCCGTTGATGGTCATGTCGCCTTCGGCTTTCATCCCTTTTGCGGCGGAATCGTCTTGACCATATCGAAACTGCTTGCCGGTGGTGGCGATTTGCAGCAAGCCGTCGTTTACGATGATGCTGCCGTCGGCGCTTACGCCTTTTCCTGCTGTCCCGGAGGATGTGATGTTAAGTATTCCCCCCATCATACTGAATTTGCCGTTGCATTTGATGCCTGCCGACGAGCTGATATCGGCTTTTTCCATGTTGTAGGAGGCATCGCCGACGGTGTGGATCGTGACGTCGCCGCCTGATATTTCGACGTCGCCTGCTTCACATTCCATGCCGTCGTCGGTTGCCGTGACGGACAGAAGGCCTGCCCGCACCGATATAAGGTCATTGGCGTGGAGACCGTCCTTGTAAGCGCTTTGTATTTCAATGTTCCCGCCTGAAATCTCGATACGATCGTCACTGCAAACGGCATGCTTGCAGTAACCTTTCAGGATAAGTTTCCCGTTCCCGGAAAAATGCAGTCTGCCTTCGCTGAAGATGGTTGCCTTACGGTCTTCCGCACCGTCGGAATAGATATTGTTGTCGATCATCCGGTTGCTTGTTTCCCCGACCAGCAGTAACGAGGCTTCCTTCCGGGACTGGATGTCGAGTGTCGGGCCGTCGGAACAGACGAGGTGGACGCCGTTCAATGCGATACCGAAGGCGGCGTCGCTGTATATTTTTAGCGAACCGTTGGTATGCACGCCTGTCAAAACGTAATTGACGATCGTGCCGGAAAGGGTAGATTTTACCGTCACCCGCCCGCCATCTGCCGTAACGGACACGCCTTTCCCTTCATAGGGATTGTCGACTGACACACCGCCGGATGCGTACGTAATAATGACGGCATTGGCAAAAACTGTGTCTTTAGGGTTTGTAACGAAGGATTCGTCCTTGTCATTGTCGTTTGTTTCCGTGTTAGGGACATCTTCTTCTTCGTACAGTTTGTCGGTGAAAGAGTTACAGGCGATAAAGCCTGCCAGCATTGCAAGCATAACAAATAATAAAGTCACTTTTTTATACATATATTATCATTATTTTTAATTATTGAGGTGACATGGAACTCACATGTTCATTCTTCTTGGTGTAAATCGCCGATTTTCATGCTTCGTTTCATGCACGATAAATTTTAAAACGAATAAATATAACGGACGTCAACCACAAGTTTATCCTGCGGAAGTTGTTCGTTGATTTCACGGTGATAGACGCCCGAAATGTCGAGCGTGCTTCTCCTGTCCAGCCGGCAGGCAACGGATATTATGGTGCGGAGGCCGTTGAAGCGGTTTCCGTCGGGATTGTTCAGTTGATAAAATGTTTCTGCCGACACAGACGGAGTGAAGCGGCATCGCGGAATGTCGTAGGCTATCTTCAGACGGTTGCGCCAGCTCCACGCGGGATTGATTTTATAGGTGTCTATCTTCCCGCTTTTCTTGATGCGGTCGCTTTCGTCCTTCGTCGTTACCTGAATTTTTTCCCGCAGGCTGAAAGCGAAGTTACCCCACTTATGTTTGCCCTGTGCAAAGGCCGTCAGCCGGTGACGGGGCTGGAAATCGCTGTATTCGACGTCATGGAAATAAATGAACTGGTAGGCCGCGCCGAGCTTCAAGTTTCCGGCGACGGCGTAGTCGCCGCCAAGCATCATCCCCCAGCGGCTGACCGTTCCTGAGTTGTCGCTCGTGCGTAACTCCAATTCCCCGTTCAGATTCCACTTTGCAAGTTTTTTTTCTACGTCCACGCTTGTCCATACCCCGAAGTCCGGGCTTTGCGTTTTTGCCGCTGTCGCGAACAGAAGCAACGACACGAGGACGATTAAATATTTCCCGACGTTCATATAATTCATTCCTGTTTTCGAGTTTCGAGGACTACAATTTAACTATATGGTCTATCGTATTGATTTCGTCCGAATCGGCCTTGTAGTATACTTTCAGGTAAGCCGTGTCTCGCAGGAAGTCGATATGCCCTACCTCTACTTTGATAACGTCCAATCCGGTACGGTTGATAAGGTCGGCCGTCAGGGCATCGCGATTTTCGGGTTTTACCAAGTCGATTTTCTCGTAAAGAATCATTTTGGAGGAGGTGTGCCGGATGAAACGGTTGCTCTCAAACAGCCATGTGACAAGGACTGTGAGCAGGTTTGCTGCAAGGACGGAGGCGATCGGCACGTCCGTCGACAGGCCGTTGATTACCGAAATGCCTATCACGACGAACAGGTAGGTCATTTCGCGAATTTGTATCGTTTCCGTCCGGTAACGTATCATGCCGAATATGGCAAAAAGTCCCAGTGCGAAACCGATTTCCATCGGGATACTTTGCAGAAGAAAAAGCAGCAGGAATATTATTACACCGAAGAGCATAAAGGTGAAATAATAATCTTTGCGGCGACTTTTGCGGTAATAGAAAAATTGTACAATCAACCAGCAAACGACGAGGTTGAAAACGAAGCGCAACAGTAGCATCCCAAAGTCGGTTGCATCGAAAACATCCACTCCCATGAAAGAGATGCCCTTTTCGACCAGCTCCGCAGCATGTTCAGCGGCAATTTGAGGGTCGTATTCAATTTGAGGGTCATATTCGGCCTGTATCATATCGTTATCGTTTTATTATCATATCTATATTGTTTTATTATCATATAGTATCAATAATTATCCATTATCTTGTTTATCGCCGTCCATCTGCTTTTGAAACGATTGTACTTTACGTGAGGATCGGTAAGGACGGTCCCCATACAGTATTTGCTGAAGGAGACGGGTTTTATTCCGGCACGATGCAAAATATCCCTGAAGTCGGAGCGCCGGCGGCTGTCCTGCTTAAGCTCGAGAATCATCAATTGTTCCAGCATTGCATCCCTGCCTGTCCGATGGTTATGGAAAGAGAGGCTGAGGTCGACGGTCACCCGTTCGGCAGCTTTCCTGTTAACGAAAGTAAGCCGCCTGAAACGGTTGGAGAGCGCCGGTTTCATATCTTCGCTGCGAAACAAAGCATTGGCGTCGAGGAAAAGTTTGGCGTCCGCCAAATCGCTCATTGATTGCAGGCATGAACAGTGCACAGGAATGCGCCGTTTACTCGTTCGCCCCTTGTTGTTTTTGTTCTTTATCTCCAGAAAAGAGACTCCCGATTCGACATAGGAACGGATACGGACTTTCTGCCGGTTCAGCTTCCCGTTCTGGTGCATGAGATACATGTCAAGAGCGTGCGTGTCGAGGTATTGTGTGCTGTAGGCCGACAGGCTGGCGCCGTTGATTACCTGTACCCTGAAAAGACGGTTCATTTCTTCCAGCAGACGCGGCAGCAGCGAGACCGGTGCCAGATATTTGCTGTCCATGCGGTCCATCAGGCCGAGATGCGTCATTTCGTCGAGTGTGACCGCAGGCATAGCCTTAAGGAGTTCATTTATACGAGTATTCATATACTTTGGTGGAATAGAGTTTTCCGTTAGGATTGTAGTTGTACTGGATTTTTTTCCGCCCGTCGGAGAAATATTCGTATTTCCGTATACGGTAAAGTTTGTTTTTGTCGTTGTAAACGTTTTCACGGATACATTTCCCTTTTTCGTCGTATTCGAAGGTGATCCGCTCGCGCTGCCCGTAAACGGCGTATTCAATTTCTTCAATCTTGTATCCGTTTTCGTCCCAAACGGTCAGATGGTCCTGCCATTGGCGTTTTCCGCCGGCGTAGGTATTGAGTTCCTTCACCGTGAGGTTGCGGCGTTTTTCCCGTGCTTCGTCTCGCGTCTCCTGTGCGGCAGTGCCGTGGCAAAGACCGACGAGCCATACCGCCGCAAAAATAATCTTCATGTTTATTGCCCTGTTACCGTTCATCTTCTCTATTTGTTACAAAATTGTTACGGCCACAAAGATAGCACGATATACATTACCGGAAAAGCAACAAAAACGGGAAACACCCCACAAACCGGAAAAATATGTCTGTAAACCGTCTTTTTCCCGTAATGAAACGGATATCGGGAACCGCTTTTTCCGCCGTTGCAACGGCCTCATTTCACCCGTTCTGCAGCCAGTTCCTGAACAAGTGTCCCCGCTCTTTGCTCACAATGACGCTCTCCGGCGTGTCGATGCAGGCGACAAGTAGAAGGCGACTGCCGTCCAGCACTTCAATTTCTTTGATGAGGCGGCGGGAAATGACGAATTGCCGGTTGGCCCTGAAAAAGCGATGCCGGTCGAGCATTTCCGAAAGGGCGCTCAACGATTTGTCCATGCCGTAGATTTGGCCGTCAAAGGTGTATGCCCGTACTTTTTCCTGTGCGAAATAGCAAAATGCGATATCGTCGGCAGGCAGCGGGATGATTTTGTTGCGACGGAACACGAGCAGTGTCTCCGGACAGGCTTTCTCCCAAAACAGATTCGACGTGCGACGGATATACTCGTTCCGCTCATACTCGGAGATTTTCCGCAGTTTGGCCAGTGCGCAGGCTACCTCCTCCGGTCGTATCGGCTTCAAGAGGTAGTCGATGGCATTGACCTTGAAAGCACTCAAGGCATACTGGTCGTAAGCAGTGGTGAAGATAACGGGCGTGTTCACCTCCTTTTGCCGGAAGATGTGAAACGAATCGCCGTCAGCCAGGTGGATGTCCATGAATATCAGGTCGGGCGGGGCATTTTCCTTCAGCCATTCCACGCTTTGCCGGATGCTGTCAAGGCTTGCCAGAATTTCAATGTCGGGAGCTACGTCGTGCAGGATAGCCTTCAGGTTTTTCACTGCCGCCCGCTCGTCTTCCATGATAATTGCTTTCATAGTCCGGAATTTTCGTTTATCAGGGGCAGCCTGACCGTAAAACGTTCCCCGTTGTTTTCGACAACAATATCTTTCGAAAAGAGCAGTTGATAACGCCTGTTGAGATTTTTCAGTCCGATACCATGCCTGTCGGAGTTATTATCCCATTTCTGCCGTATGAGGTTGGAAACCGCTATCCGGTCGTCGCCGGTAGTGTAGATATCGATGATTAAAGGCTTGTCGGCGCTCACTTCGTTATGATTGACGGTGTTTTCGAGCAACAGTTGCAACGACAGGTTAGGCAGCAGGTATGGCTTATATTTTTCGTCGATACGGATGTTCATGAGCAAGTTATCTTCATACCTTATTTGCAGGAGGTAGCGGTAGGCGTCAATGATTTCCAGCTCTTCCCGCAGGGTTTTTATGCTCCGGCTGTCTGCGTAAATCACGTAACGGAAAATATCGGACAGTTTGTTGATGTATTTCAATGCATTTTCGTCCTGATGCTCCCGTATCAGCGACGAGAGCGTGTTCAGCGAGTTGAACAGGAAGTGCGGGTTCACCTGACCGGCCAATGCTTCGTACTGAACCTGTATGTTTTGTGTGTTCAACTGTTCGTTTTCCAGCATCACCTGTTGCCGGTGGCGAATAAGCAGCAGGATGTAAACAAACAGATACGAGACCATCGCCGTCACGGCACATTTCAGCATCAGTATCCCGTCGGGCTTGTGGAACGGGCGGTCATCAAGAAACGTGTACAGGACAAAAAACAACAGGCCGAGCAACATGTCTTCGAGTATCAGGTACATCAGCGTCCGGTTCGTTTTTTTCGCTACACGCCTGTCTTTGGTATACAGACGGAAAGTGTTGTACATCAACAAGGCAAAAGACATGACGAAAAAGAAAACAAGATTTTTCGCCGTATGGAGATAGCTGTTGAATGACGGGAATGGCAACCACCCGTCGAATGCCGGCGCCTGGCGCCGGACCGGAGGGAAATGATGCCGTGCCGGTGAATCATGATACCATTCGGCATGGCCGAAGTAGTTCGCCCCGTAGAGGCGCGTCACCAGTTCGGGAACGACGAGTATCAGCGTCAAAATCACCGCCGCCACCAGATAGATATATACATATCGCCTGTTCATGATTCTATTGTTTACAGATACGCAAATTTACATGTTTTTTTTCACTGTGCGGATCATTTAATGGATGAAATCCGGATATCACCGTAGCTGACTGTTACGCTTTCGAAGCAAATGCCAGCGCATACATCTTCATTTGTTTAAGCATAGCCATAAGTCCGTTTGACCGTGTAGGAGAGAGATGTTCCCGAAGCCCTATCCGTTCAATAAAATAAAGATCAGCATTACAAACATCCTGTGGCGTGTGGCCGGAAAGGATATTTATCAAAATGGATATTATACCGTTGACGATAATAGCATCGCTCTGTCCCTGAAAAAAAATTTCCCCGTCTTTCATGCCGGCATGTAACCACACCCGGCTCTGACATCCTTCGATAAGATTGCTCCCAGTCTTATATCTGTCATCCAGAGGAGTTAATGCATTACCCATTTCAATGAGTAATGCGTATTTATCCATCCAGTCGTCGAACACGGAAAATTCTTCAATTATTTCATTCTGTTTTTCATCAATTGTCATATATAAAGATTTTTAATTTCTGATAATATAGACTAATATTTCTCATTGCAGCCCATTTTATGCAGTATTTTACTGAAAA
>JAITBC010000131.1 GCA_031283785.1 Tannerella sp.
TATCCTTTTTATATAGGCGATTATTCTTCCTCACAGGAAATAGCACGGCTTGAGCCGCAACTTATTATAGACACAGAAGATTTGCCTTCGGGGACAGAGATAAACCTCAAAATTTATATAAAAGACGATTTCGAAAACAGAGTGTATTTCTGGTTGCCCTACGATTATTCCGTCACACTGGTAAACATGCCGGTCATAGTGCCTGAAAATCCTCAGATAATAGAAAATATCGAGTCATTCAGGTCTGCCCGGAAAGTTTTTTTGGATATAACGATTACTTATCCGACAGAAGTTTCCAGCACGCAGATAATGAACGACAGTATTAATATCAAGTTTGCCATAAAATTCGCAATGAAAACAGATTTAAAAATAAATATATGATAAGGAAATTAACAGCAGTTTTTTCGTGTGTATTTTTATATTTCGGTGTTTTTGCTCAACAAAATATGACACTGTACCAGATGCATGACATTACGCAGTCCAACTCACTGAATCCCTCTGTCGCAAGCGATTGTAAATGGAACATAGGATTTCCGGCATTGGGAAACATATCTGTTGCGGCAGGGTTGCCGATTGCGTACAACGATTTTGGCGCCGGCGAAGAATATATAAATGTCGATAAAATCCTTTCTACGGTTAAAAACACAAATCTTATATCGTCGAACATCAGTCTGAATATCCTGACAATAGGTTACAGAACGGGAGACCTGTACTTTCAGTTTACCATGAATGAAAAAGTTGCCTCCAAAGTGTCGTTTGCAAAAGACCCTCTCGAACTTTTACTTCGGGGAAATGCTCCGTATGTCGGGAAAACGCTCGAAGCCAATCTCGCCTTGTCACTGTCGCTTTACAGCGAATACGGATTTAATATCGCATACGATTTCGGAAATGATTTATGGCTGGGAGCACGCGCCAAACTGCTGTCCGGAAAAATCGGAGCAAACAGCGTGAACAACACTGTCTCGCTCTCCACAGACCCGACGACATACGCTCTTGAGATAAACTCCGATATGACTGTAAACGCCTCAATTCCCGGAACCATGGAAACAGACCCGAACGGAACTGTCAGCGGTTTCAATCATGATATTCAAGCCCAATATTTTATTTTCAATCCTGTAAATGTAGGCGGCGCCATAGATTTGGGCGTGAACAAAGTTTTCGAAAACGGATTGAAAGTTTCTGCAAGCCTTTTAAATATAGGTATGATAAACTGGAATAAGAATACGCATCGGCTCTATCAGAAATCGACGTTAACATACACCGGAGCAACTGCCGGAATCAACACATGGAAAGACTTTACAGATACTTTAGGGTCGGCTGTAAACCTTCGTTATGCCGGAGACGAAGCGTTTTCGCAATGGCTTGCTCCGGAAGTCATGGCAGGAGTGAGTTATCCTGTTATGGAGTATATGCGTGTAGGAGTTACCGGATATGCTGCAATCAGTTCGGTGGGTGTTCCCTGGGCGTTCACAGCCACAGCTCTTACCGACAATACCTCGCGCGTTTTCGGCGCTTTATCGTACACTGTTACCGGAAACTCGTTTGTGAACGTCGGCGCCGGGCTTGGCGTACGGCTGGGGGCGTTTAATCTTCATGCAACAACCGATAATATTTTGGCTTTGTTCAATCCTGTTTCACAGAGATATGCAACTGTTCAGTTCGGAATAAATTTCAAATTCGGATGCGGAGAAGGGAATGGAAGCGGTAAATCGAAAAAACAGACAAGCATACCCTGCCCTTCGTTCGGATATTCATCTAAAAGCACAATACATTCGGTACCATGTTCTTCAGGTAAATAAGCAAAAATGAAATTGGTGAAAGTTTACGGCAGCGCAGTTTTCGGAATAAATTCCACACTGATAACCATAGAAACAAGTGTTTCGACGGGTGTAAATTTTCATCTTGTCGGTTTACCCGACAATGCGGTCAAAGAAAGTCTGCAACGAATATTTACCGCTCTTAAAGCCAACGATTTGAACATGCCGCAAAAAAAGGTAGTCATAAATATGGCGCCGGCAGACATCAAAAAAGAGGGCGCTGCTTACGACCTCCCTTTGGCGATAAGCCTCCTTGCCGCCAACGAAAGAATACCCGATTCCGGCCTGACCAAATATGTTATCATGGGCGAACTTGCCCTTGACGGCGAACTCAGACCCATAAAAGGCGCCTTGCCGATAGCAATAATGGCAAGAGAATCCGGATTTGAGGGATTTATACTTCCGAAAGAAAACGCCAAAGAAGCAGCCGTAGTGGATAAACTGAAAGTGTATGGAGTGGCAAATATCGGAGAAGTTGTTGATTTTCTCAAAGGTAAAAACAATATCGAACCTGTGGTGGTGGACACAAGAGATGAATTTTACAAAAATATTGCGATGTGCGACGCCGATTTTGCCGACGTTCGGGGACAGGAAAACGTGAAACGGGCAATGGAAGTCGCCGCTGCCGGAGGACATAATATAATAATGATAGGGCCTCCGGGAGCAGGAAAAACGATGCTGGCAAAACGTTTAGCCTCAATCATTCCTCCGCTCAGTCTGTACGAAGCCCTCGAAACGACTAAAATACACTCTGT